>NZ_JAJNIU010000003.1:0-182855 GCF_022386355.1 Mammaliicoccus sp. L-M44
CTACACAACTATGTAAGCTATACGCAAATTGTTTTTCTCTTTCACCTTTAACATAGTAACCAGCTTCTGGATCGGTAGTACTGACTTTCTTATTTTTAAACTCCTCCTTTTTCTTATTTTTTATGGGCTTTTTTCCTTGCGCTAACCTCTGTTGATTAATTTCATTATTAAGTTCTTCTTGGAAATGTAATGTATCCTTTTTTACAACTTGATTAATATATTTATTTTTATTCGCATTAGCTTTGATATGTGTTGAATCAATGAATAACGTTGAGTGGTCAATTAAGTTATTCTTAATCGCAATTTCTAATATTCTTTCGAATATTTGTTCAAACAGGTCAGTATCATGAAAGCGTCTTGTATAATTTTTACTGAATGTACCATAATGAGGGACTTTATCAAGAAAGCTAAATCCTAAATACCAACGGTAAGCTACGTTAGTTTCAATTTCTTTAATAGTTTGCCTCATTGATTTTATGCCAAATAATCTTTGAATCAGTAAGATCTTAACTAAGATAACAGGATCAATAGAAGGACGTCCGTTATCTAAACAGTATTTATCTTCAACAAGTTCATAAACGAAGTTTAAATCTAATATTTTATCAACTTTTCTCAATAAATGATTTTTAGGTACTAACTCTGAAACAGAAATCATTTCATATTGGTCACGTTTATTCTCGGATTTATTTAACATAGAATCAACTCCTAAATAAAATTTCAACTATATTATAAAATGGATTATTAATTTTTGGTATTTTTTTAGCGCTGACTCCTGCGGGAACAGCATGATTCGAAGACTACAGGCTGAGAACATGCCCGCGGAAAGCATGCGCATAAAAAAATGCCGGCAAAGTCTAAGACTTTGTCGACACTCTGAGGCGAAGACATGGTAAATGTCTTTGCCTTTATTTTTTTCTGAGTTCATGGATGTTTTTTCTAAGTCAATTAGTATATCTATACGAAATGACTTGTGGTATCATTATATAATGAAAAAAAGAGGTGACAGTATGATATATCTTGATAATGCTGCAACGACAAAGCCTAATGAGGACGTTATTCAAACATATACACAAATGAATCAACATTACTTTTTCAATCCAAATAGTCCTCATTCTGCCGGCATAAAGATTGCTCATTTACTTGATAAAGCAAGAGAAAATATTAAGCAATATTTAAATTTAAAAGATCCATTCAATATTATATTTACAAGTGGTGCTACTGAATCGAATAATATCGCACTTCAAGGGATGGCGAAAGCGAAGAAGAGATTTGGTAACACAATCCTTACAACTAAAATGGAACATCCGTCAGTTCTTGAAACGATGAGAGGATTAGAGGACGAAGGTTTTAATTTGAAATATATTAAAACGACGAAGGATGGGAAATTAGATATATCATCTTTACAAGAATTGCTTAACGATGATGTTGTTCTTGTTACATGCATGCATGTCAATAATGTAATGGGGCAGATTCAACCAATTGAAGAAATTAGTCGAATTTTAAAAGGTTATCCTAAAGTACATTTTCATGTAGATGGTGTACAAGGTTATGGAAAATTACCATTAGATATTAATTTAGCAGATAGTTATAGTTTAAGCGCACATAAATTCCACGGATTAAAAGGTTCAGGTATACTGGCAATTAAACAAATTAAATCGATTAAACAAATTATATTTGGTGGCGGACAAGAGCAAGGCTTAAGAAGCGGTACAGTTAATGCACCTGTCAATATTGCATTAGCAAAAGCGATGAGAATAATGAACGATCATATGGAAGATAATGCTCAAGTATTAAGTCAAAGAGGTAAAGAAATTAGAGCTTTTGTAGAACAATATAAAGGTGTCTTGATTAATTCACCAATCGATGCAGCACCATATATATTAAATATTTCTTTTCCAGGCGTTAAAGGTGAAGTATTAGTCAATGCATTTTCTAAATTTGAAATTTATTTGTCTACAACGAGTGCATGTTCTTCAAAGAAAAGTTCTCATAACGAAACGTTAAAAGCAATGGGATTAAGTAACCTTGTTATTGAAGGAAGTATAAGAATAAGTATTGCACCAGATTTAACGAATGAACAAATAGAACGTTTTAAAGATGCCTTTGATAAAGTATATAAAGAGGTAAAGGAGTTAATAAAATATGAATTATGATCACATATTAGTGAGATACGGAGAGCTGACTTTAAAAACAGGTAATAGAAATATGTTTGTGAATAAATTAAAAGCAAATATCAAAAGCCGATTAATGCCACTTCAAGGTTATAAAGTACGGGCAAATCGTGACCGTATGTATATCGATGTACACGAAGGTTCTGACATTGAAGAAATGATGAGCAGAATTCAAACTGTGTTTGGCGTACACTCTGTAAGTCCAGTAGTTCGAATTGAAAAAGATTTAGATTTAATGAAAGAAGTCGCTTTAAAGTTTGCGCATGATTTTAAAGATGGAGACACATTTAAAATTGACGTCAAACGTGCTGATAAAACGTTTGAACTTGATACTTTTCAATTGCAACAAGAGTTAGGTGGGCATGTACTTCAAAACACTGATCACATAACAGTAAATGTTAAACAACCAGATCATAAAATTAAAGTAGAAGTTCGTAAAGACGCTATTTATATGTACAACCGCGTACTTGAAGGCGCTGGTGGATTACCTGTTGGGACAGGTGGTAAAACATTGCTTATGCTTTCAGGTGGAATAGATTCACCAGTAGCAGGTGTGGAAGTGATGAAACGAGGCGTGACAATTGAAGCTATTCATTTTCATAGTCCGCCGTATACAAGTGAACAGGCTAAACAAAAAGTAATCGATTTAACAAAACAACTTGCACACTTAACAGGCGATATCAAATTGCATATTGTACATTTTACAGAACTTCAAAAGCAAATTCATAAAGTTGTTGAAGAAAGCTATACAATGACAAGTACAAGAAGAATGATGTTAAGAGTTACTGAGAAAGTAGCACATGAAATCGGTGCACATGCAATTGTAAATGGTGAGAACTTAGGACAAGTAGCGAGCCAAACTTTAGGTAGTATGTATGCTATTAATAGCGTAACATCAATGCCGATTTTACGTCCGTTACTTACATTTGATAAAGAAGACATTGTTAAAAAAGCGAAAGCTATTAATACATTTGATTTATCAATTCAACCATTTGAGGATTGTTGTACGATATTTACACCAAAAAATCCAAAGACAAATCCTAAACTAGAAAAAGTGGAATATTTTGAATCAAAATTTGATTTTGGTCCACTAATTGATGAAGCGGTTAAAAATGTAGAAACACTTACAATTTCTAAGCATGATGATTTGAATCAACAAAAAGACGAATGGATGGATGAACTACTTTAATACGAACGTTGGGATGTCGTTATCATTAAAGTAGAGGAGATATCCATATGGAGTTTGATTTAAATATATTATTAATCATTATTTTGTTTGGTTTAATTGCATCGTTTATCGATTCAGTTGTAGGTGGAGGAGGATTGATTTCTTTACCTGCATTACTAGCAGTAGGAATGGATCCAGCCACAGCTCTAGGTACAAATAAATTAGCGAGTTCATTCGGTTCATTTACGAGTACGATGAAATTTATAAGAGCGAAGAAAGTAGATTTCGATATTGTAGGTAAATTATTTCCATTATCCTTTGTAGGTTCGATATTTGGTGCGATTACGGCTACATATTTACCACCAGAATATTTAAAGCCATTGGCAATCATTATATTGGCACTTGTAACCATATACTCAATTGTAAAAAAAGATTGGGGAGACATTAATCGATATAAGAAATTGTCACTAAAAAAAGCAATCTTGTTTATTATTGGTGTAACGGTAATTGGTTATTATGATGGATTTCTTGGAGGCGGAACAGGATCATTCTTCCTATTTGCTTTATTAATGATTGGTCTTGATTATTTACACGCAGCCGGAAATGCTAAATTTTTAAACTTTGCTTCTAACATAGGTGCATTACTGTTATTTATGGTTTTAGGACATGTCAATTATATCTATGGATTAAGTATGGCAGTATCTATGGTAATCGGTTCGTATTTAGGGGTTACATTTGCAATTAAAAAAGGCGTATCTTACGTTAAAGTATTATTTATTATTGTAACGATAACGTTAATTCTCAAAAATCTATATGACTATATTAGTAGTCACTTTATGTAAAAAAACACCTTAGCGTCTATGCGCTAAGGTGTTTTAATTTATGAGGTTGTTGCTTATTTTTATAAGAATTTTCTTTGTACTTTACTCCAGAATGAATTCTGAGGTAATTTCAATGTTCGAATATATTTATCTTGAATTCTAAGTGAAATAAAGTCTGTTTCTTGAATACTTAATGCTTCATTATCTAGTCCCATAATTGGATAATAGTTACCTTCTTTATCAAGAATGATTTTAAGGGTTCTTGTATCACCCAATACTACTGAACTACTCACTGTTCTGAAATTGTTATTATTCAGTGACGCGATTTCGGTTAATTGCATGCTTCTAATTTTAGGGTCAATAATTGCGCCGTCTAATGATTTGTTATATCCAGTTGATCCTGTTGGTGTTGAAATTAATAAACCGTCTCCGTTGAATGCCTCGAAGTATTCGTCGTCAATGTATATTTCCATCTTCATCGGCTTGATGACGCTTGATTTAATGTAAAAATCATTTAAACACATATAAGACATTTGGTTATTCAAGTTTACTTCTAGGACAGGATATTTTCTGACACTTACTTCATGAGAATCAATAGATTCAATTAAATGTGGAATGTCATCTATACTAAAATCAACATATAAGTAATTCTGATCTAGTCGTGTTTTGATACCAATATAAACTTTGTCTTTATTAAAGTTCGTTTTTCTACAAGCTTGTAAGAAACTCCCATCTCCCCCGACTGAAGCAATAATATCTGCATCATCGTAATTTGAAATAAATTCAAATCCGTGTGGTTCCATTTCTTTCTGGATTTTTTCACGTGTTTCTAATACGTCACGGTCTTTTGAACTAAATAAATAAATACGTTTATACGAAGTCATAATTTGTTCCTCCCAAAAGTTACAGTTATTATTAAAGTCTGTTATTATTATAAATGTAAATATTTAAAATAGAAAGGATGATACTATGTCTAAACGAATTATTGCGATAATCATCGCAGCTGTTTTAGTTGTAGGTGGTATAGTTGTCAGCACAGTTGGCATATTTTTAGACGATTCGTGGAAAAAAGCAGTAACAGATTCAGATGGCATAAGTGAGTCTGTCGTATCTGGTAGTGATAGTAGTAGCAAAATTGTTAAATTATCAGTAGATGGTACCATTCAAGATACAGGTGTCCAAGAGTCATTATTTAGTGGTGGAGGGTATAATCATCAATCCTTCTTAAAACAACTTGATAAAATTAAAAAAGACGATCAAGTTAAAGGTGTACTTCTAGTTGTCAATTCACCAGGTGGTGGAACATATGAAAGTGATGAAATACATAAAAAATTAGAAGAAATTAAAGCTAAAGATAAAAAAGTTTATGTTCAAATGAAAAATATGGCAGCATCAGGTGGCTATTATATCTCAACACCAGCTGACAAAATTTATGCAGGATCACAAACATTAACAGGTTCACTTGGGGTTATTATCTCAAGCATTAATTATTCAGAACTTGCGAATGATCTAGGTGTGAAAGATGAATCTGTAACTTCTGGTAAACATAAACAAATCTTGAACCCAATGAAAGAAATGTCGAAAGAAGAACGTGATATCATGCAATCCATCATTGATGATAGTTATAAACAATTTGTAAATGTCATTAAAGATGGTAGACATATGTCAGAATCAGAAGTTAAGAAATTAGCTGACGGTAGAATTTATTCTGCACAACAAGCTAAATCAAACGGTTTAATTGATGAAATTGGTTATGAAGATGATGCTATTAAAGCATTAAGAAGTGACATAAAATCAAAACATGCACAAGTTATAACGTATGATACAACAGGAGGATTCTTAAACTTCCCAATGGCTGCTAAAAGTAAACTTTCTTCTATGATAGGTTTAGATGATATGACTAAATACGAAGCCTTAATTAAAGCGAATAAATCACCACAACCTATGTATTTATACGGTGAATAAGGAGGGATTGTAATGACAGAAACAAGTTATGAACAAGTCGCTACTACACGTGAACAAAGTGAAATTGAGCGTACTGTCAATAAATATATGTCTGATATTAAATCCATCGTATTTGCTGGATTCTGGGTCCGATTTTTAGCTTATATCATCGATATTTTAGCTTTAGCAGGATTTAAAGGTATTGTACTAAGTCCGATATTTGCACTTACAAGTATTAATACTTCATATCTGTGGGTTCCATACTTCAGTGTTGAAAATATGGCAAGTGCCTTAATATTTTATTTATATTTCGTGTTGATGACGTATTATTTTAAAGCAACACTAGGCAAGATGATCTTAGGTTTAAGTGTCTATCGAGAAGATGCACAACCGCTCAAATTGAAGGATGTTCTATTTAGAGAATGGATCGGGCGAATTATCTCTGGTGCATTATTAGGCATTCCATATATTGTAGTAGCATTTACGAAAAAGCATAAAGGTATTCATGACTATTTTGGGGAAACAGTCGTTCTCAAAAACAAATATGTTCAAATGAGAAAAGACTTCCAAAATGTGATTGGATAATTAAGTTATAATCAAAAGAATTTTAAAGTCTCTTTAATCATGATAAAATATATTTATCATGAATAAGGAGGCTTTTTTTATGGCGCAAGTTACATTCAAGAATGAACCAATTACAATATTAGGTGAGGAAGTTAAAGTAGGTTCAGTAGCACCTGATTTTACTGTATTAGCAAACGACCTATCTGAAAAGACATTAAAAGACTATGAAGGTAAAAAGAAACTTATTAGTGCCGTACCTTCTTTAGATACAGGCGTGTGTAGTCAACAAACACGTAAATTTAATGAAGAAGCTGCAAATGAACAAGATGGCGTTGTCTTAACGGTTTCTAACGACTTACCATTTGCTCAAAAAAGATGGTGTGCAGCTGAAGGTTTAGATAATGTGATTACATTAAGTGACCACCGTGATTTATCATTTGGTGAAAACTATGGTGTTATCATGAAAGAACTTCGTTTATTAGCACGTTCAGTATTTGTTTTGGACAAAGATAATAAAGTTGTTTATGCAGAAATAGTGAGTGAAGGTACAAACCATCCTGACTATGACAAAGCTTTAGAAGCATTTAAAAATTTAGACTAATTAACAACCATAAACTGCTGTCCATTTAGTGGACAGCTTTTTATACGAAAGAGGGCAATTATGACTGAAGAAAAGAATATGATGGAAGTATTATTTGAAAAACTTGATGTAAAAAGTAAAGACCTCCACGACGAGAATGGACAAAGCTATATAGAGAATCTTGGTTTGGCAATGGAAGACATTTATACAAACCAAAGAGATCTTTTAGAACAATCAACATTACAAGAACGAAGAAAAGCGTTCCAATTTGCTTATTTAAGTTTATTAAAAGAAGAAGTGATTCAACCCAATCATCAAATGACGCCAGATTCAATTGGGTTTATTTTAAGCTACCTTGTAAACTTATTTAATAAAAACAAAAAAGAATTAAACATTGTAGATATTGCAAGTGGTACAGGACATTTGAGTGCAACAATCAATGAACAAAATCAAGATAAGACATTGATGCACCACTTGATTGAAGTAGATCCTGTATTACAACGTGTAAGTATACATTTAGCTAACTTCTTAGAAATACCATTTGATGTATACCCACAAGATGCTATTATGCCACTACCTTTAGAAGAAGCGGATGTCATTGTCGGCGATTTACCAGTCGGATATTATCCAGTTGATGAACGCAGTAAAGAGATGAAATTAGGCTTTGATGAAGGGCATAGTTATAGTCATTATTTATTATTAGGACAAGCTGTTACAGCAACAAGACCAGGTGGTTATGTATTCTTAATCGTACCAACAAATATCTTTGAAGGTGAAGAAGTGAAACAGCTTCAAAAATATATTGCAACAGAAACAGAAATGCAAGCATTTTTAAACTTTCCTAATTCATTGTTCAAGACAGAACAATCACGTAAATCACTATTGATTTTACAGAAGAAAGACCCTGGAAATACTAAGAGTGTTGAAGTATTGCTAGCAAATATACCAGATTTCAAGGCACAATCTCAATTGCAAACGTTTTTATCAGAAGTAGATGAATGGATGAAAGAAAATCATTCTTTATAAACTGTATTAATGCTTGATTCATAACTGTATTAGTGTTTAAATAGTATAGAATAGTATTATCAGGAGGAAGTCTAAATGACAAAAATTATAGCAATTAATGCTGGTAGCTCATCTTTAAAATTCCAATTATTTGAGATGCCTGAAGAAAAAGTTATCACAAAAGGATTAGTCGAGCGTATCGGATTGAAAAATTCAATTTTCTCAATTTCGGTAAACGGGGAAAAAATCACAAAAACATTAGATATTGAAAATCATGAAGTTGCAGTAAATATCATGATTGAAGCTTTAAAAGAGCACAATATCATCGAAGACATTAATGATATTCAAGGTACTGGTCATCGTGTTGTTCACGGCGGAGAATTATTCCCAGAATCAGCACTTGTTACTGAAGATGTATTAGCTAAAATCGAATCATTAACTGATTTAGCACCATTACACAATCCTGCAAACATCATGGGTATTAAAGCATTTAGAAAATTATTACCAAGTATCCCACACGTTGCAGTATTCGATACATCATTCCACCAAACAATGCCAGAAGAATCATATTTATACAGCTTACCTTACAACTTCTATAAAGATTTCGGTATTCGTAAATATGGTTTCCATGGGACAAGTCATAAATATGTATCTGAAAGAGCAGCAGAATTATTAGATCGTCCATTAGATCAATTAAGAATTATCTCTTGTCATATCGGTAATGGTGCTTCTATTGCTGCAATTGACGGTGGTAAATCTGTTGATACTTCAATGGGCTTCACACCATTAGCAGGTGTTACAATGGGTACACGTTCAGGTAACCTTGACCCAGCTTTAATTCCATACATCATGGAGAAAACTGGTAAAAATGCTGAAGAAGTATTAAATATCCTTAATAAAGAATCAGGTTTACTTGGTATTTCAGGTTCATCAAGTGACTTAAGAGATATTCAGCAAGATGCTAACGAAGGTAGCGAACGTGCTAAATTAGCATTAGATGTATTCGCATCTAGAATCCATAAATATATGGGATCATATGCTACAAGAATGCACGGCTTAGATGCAATTGTATTTACAGCTGGTGTAGGGGAAAACTCTGACACAGTTCGTGCTAAAGTATTAGAAGGATTAGAATTCATGGGTGTTTATTGGGATCAACGCTTAAACACAGGTTTACATGGAGAAGAAGCGTTCATCAACTACCCACATTCACCAGTAAAAGTTATTGTAATTCCAACTGACGAAGAAGTTATGATTGCACGTGACGTTGTGAAATTTGGTAACTTAGGATAATAAAGTATTTTTAAAAGCGAGACAGGCGTATCTTATATGTGAATAAGATGCCAGTCTCGTTTTTTTTATGTTTAAAAAGTGATTCTACGGTTATATGTAAGTAATGCATATTCTAAGGAGGATATATAAATGAGACCAGAAAGAGCATTAATGAAATTAGTTAGAATTGTTACACGTAGAGTCGTTAGAGAACAATCTAAAAAACAGAAACAAGAAAATAACCAAAACTTAAAAGATCAAAATAATAATCAAAACTAATATAAAAGCGTTCAGCCATAAGGTTGAATGTTTTTTTATTGTAATAGAAAATATGTGAAAATGAGTAATAGATTTATGTGATTTGGGGAGAATATGAGATAAAGAGGTAGTAAACCCACGAGATTAGGAAAGATGTGAGTTAATGAGGAAGTAAACTCACGAGATTGAAAAAGATGTGAGTTAAAGGTGGAATAAACTCACATGTTTTAAAAATTTTATAAAAATCATTTAAAAATGAAAAAAGCGTCCAGCCATTACGACTGAACGCTTTTCTGATATTTATTTACCTTCGTGGTGTTCTTCGAATAATTCTTTTGTTGCTACAACTGGTTCGAAATCTTCAGGCATTGTTTCTGTTCTTACTACTAGAACGTCACATGGTGAGTTTCTTACAATTGATTCTGATACAGAACCGACGATAAATCGTTCTACTGCATTTAATCCAGAAGTACCACACATGATTAAATCTACGTCAAATTCTACTGCTAATTTTTTAGGAATAACTGTTTTTGGAGATCCGAATTCAAGTTTAGTCGCTACATTATGAACACCATTATTCTCAGCGAATTCTTTATATCCAGATAATAAACTTTCAGCAAAACTTGTTGCTTTATTTACTATTTGAGTATCATAGGCTTCAACACTTGCATATGATCTAGAATCTACAACGTTAACAATTGTTAATTTAGCGTCATTACGTTTAGCAACGGCTACAGCTTTATTATAAGCCCATTCTGATTCAGTTGATCCATCTACTGCAATTAAAATATTTTTGTAACTTAACATAGAAACCGCCTCCTAGTTCTTTTGTTTAATTATATCATAATTTTCTGAAAAAATAACATTATAAACTTTTAAATAATAGGGAATTTACACGATTTTTATATAATGTGTGTTAAAATTAGCTGTAGTAAGAAAATTTAAAAAATTTAGAAAATAAGGATAATATAAAAATTGAATAATAATGATTGCGCTTTCAAATTAGTGGCGTTATGATAAAAACAAGGAGGAATGAAAAATGATTATTGGAGTACCAAGAGAGATTAAAAATAACGAAAATAGGGTGGCATTAACACCTAGTGGCGTGGCAAGTTTAGTTGCACAAAATCATGTTGTTAAAGTAGAAACTGAAGCAGGATTAGGTTCACAATTTACTAACGAAGATTATCAACAAGCTGGAGCAGAAATTGTAAGTCAAGAAGAAGCATGGAATGTTGAAATGGTTATGAAAGTTAAAGAACCATTACAAGAAGAATATCAATTCTTCAAGAAAGACTTAATTCTATTTACATACTTACATTTAGCTGCTGAAGAGGCTTTAACAAATGCATTACTAGAAAATGAAGTAACTGCAATTGCTTATGAAACTGTTCAGTTAAGCGATCGTTCATTACCATTACTAGCGCCAATGAGTGAAGTAGCTGGAAGAATGTCAACTCAAATTGGTGCGCAATTCCTACAAAAAACACACGGAGGCATTGGAATATTATTATCTGGTGTGCCAGGTGTTAAAAGAGGGAAAGTAACAATAATCGGTGGAGGTCAAGCAGGAACAAATGCTGCTAAAATGGCAGTTGGTCTTGGAGCAGACGTTACGATTATTGACTTAAATCCTACACGCTTACAACAATTAGATGATTTATTTGGTGCAAGCGTGCAAACGATGATGTCATCACCATTAAATATTGAAGAAGCAGTTGTTGAAAGTGATTTAGTAATTGGATCAGTACTTATCCCAGGCGCTAAAGCACCAAAACTTGTAACTGAAGAAATGGTTAAGAAAATGAAACCAGGTTCAGTATTAGTAGACATCGCGATTGACCAAGGTGGTTCATTCGAAACATCAGATAGAATTACGACACACGATGATCCAACATATGTTAAACATGGTGTCGTACACTATGCAGTTGCTAATATGCCAGGAGCAGTTCCAAGAACATCTACAATTGCATTAAATAATGCAACAACTCCATATGCAATTCAATTAGCAAACAAAGGCTACGTTAAAGCATGTCAAGATAACGAAGCACTTGCTAAAGGCTTAAACACAATACATGGTAAATTAACATATAAAGAAGTTGCAAAAGCTTTTGATAAAGAATACACACCTTATCAAGAAGTTTTGAGATAACTCCACCAAAAAAACCTGAGACGAATTTCGTCTCAGGTTTTTCTTATTATACGATTTTTGTACCGTGTACTTCATCGAATGGTATGTCTTCTATTAATTGTGATAAGTTATCTTTATTGAGTCCGCCACCTGGCATGATTGTGATATTGCCTTTTGAGTGAATCAACAACTTTCCTAAATGGTTAATGTTATCAAATATCACACTATCACTTGGTCCGCCATGTGTTAGTAGGCGACTGAATTGGTGTTTAATTAACCAGTCTAATGATTTTAATTGATGATATGGATTAATAGAATCAAACGCCATATGACAAACGGCGGGTATGATACCACATGTTTCTTTTAATGCTTTCATCTTCCATTCGTCAAGATGTCTGTGTTCATCTAAGCATCCAAATACAAATGCATCAACTTTCAAATCTTTCAGATGTAATATATCTTGTCTCATGATTTCATATTCGAAATAATTATAATTAAAATCTCCACCACGAGGTCTAATCATGACAGCGACTTCAACGTTATGTTGATGACATAATTCTATTGCAATCTTTACCATTCCGTAACTTGGTGTTGTGCCACCAACTGAAAGGTTATCGCAAAGTTCAATTCGATTTGCACCATTTTTAATAGCATGTTCAATTTGCGAAATTGTTTCTACACAAGCTTCTTTAATCATTTTTGGTAGCCTGTTAGTATGCGATGTCCGTCTTCAGTTACAACGATATCGTCTTCAATTCTAACACCAGCAACACCAGGAACGTATATTCCAGGTTCAACTGTTAATACCATGCCTGGTTTGAATTCATCCGTATTTGCACTTGAAATGTCTGGGAATTCATGGACACTTAATCCAAGTCCGTGACCAAGTCTATGTGGGAAGTATTCACCATAACCAGCATTGCTAATAATATCTCTAGCTACTTTATCGCAGTCAGCAATTTTAGCACCTGGTTTAATCATTTCAATCGCTTGTTTGTTAGCATCAAGAACGACATTGTAAATTTCTTGTGCTTTATCAGAAGGTGTACCGAATGGAACAGTTCTAGTGATATCTGAACAATAACCTTTATAAATGACACCTAGGTCAAATAGTACATATTCGTTTTCTTTTAAAGTTCTTTCTCCTGGTGTACCATGAGGAGCTGCTGCATGATCGCCGAATAATACCATAGTATCAAAGCTCATCTTAGAAATACCATGTTGTTTCATAGTTGTTTCAATATGATTTAATACTTCAATTTCAGAAACGCCAACTTCTAATTTATCAACGCCAGCTTGAATAGCTAAATCTGCATATTTAGCCGCTTCTTGTAACAACTCAATCTCGTCATTTGTTTTTACATTTCTAATATCTTTTAATACTTGATCAATATCAACAATTGTTTCAACATTAAATGCTTTTTCAATTTCACGAAGTCTTTTAACTGATAAATGCTCTGATTCAATCGCGAAAGTTTTATAAGATTGTTGTTCAATCAAATCGAATGGTGATTCTGTATCTAAGTATCCAACGATGTTTCCAGTGAAACCTGCATTTTTAGCTTCTTCTACTTCCATTTTTGGACAAAATAGCGTTTCTTCACCATCTTTAGTGACTAATAAACTAAATAGACGTTCATGTGGTTCAGATAAATAACCTGTTAAATAAAAGATGTTTAAAGGCGTTGTAATCCATGCTGCGTCCGCACCTTTATCTTTTAAAAATGTTGCAATTTCATTATGTTCCATTATTCTTCCTCCCAAATCTCTTTCTTACATCATTATTTTAGACTTCTTGATTCATAAATTCAAATTTAGGGTATATAATATACGGAAAAGACAATTTGAGGAGGGAGATTCATGAAAGTATCATTTCATGGACAATCAGTAATCTATTTTGAAAGTAAAGGACATAAAGTGATTGTGGATCCATTTATAACAGGGAATCCATTATCAGATTTGACGGCAGATGAAGTAGAAGCAGATTATATTATATTAACTCATGGTCATGGTGATCATTTAGGTGATACTGTTAGCATTGCAAAAAGAACAGGTGCAACGGTTATAGCGTTACCTGAAGCGATTGATTATTTATCAAATAAACACGGATTAGAAAACTTACATCCAATGAATATTGGTGGGAATATTGAATTTAATTTCGGAAAAGTAAAATATGTGCAAGCCTTTCATAGTAATAGCTTTACAGAAGAAGATGGGGAAATCGTCTATTTAGGTATGCCAGCAGGAATTGTATTAGAAACAGAAGCAGGTACTATTTATCATACAGGTGACACAGGTTTATTCAGTGATATGAAATTAATCGCAGATAGACACCCAGTTGATTTATGTTTTATTCCAATAGGCGATAACTTTACAATGGGCATTGATGATGCAAGTTATGCAATTAATGAATTTATCAAGCCGAAAAAAGTAGTACCTATTCATTACGATACATTTGATTTTATTAAACAAGACCCTAAAGATTTTGAAAAAGCTGTTACAGAATCAGAAGTTCACATTTTAAAACCTGGTGAATCGGTAGAATTATAAATGAATATGATAGATAGTTTAGTAAGCTGAGATGATTTTGTCGTCTCAGCTTTTAAGTTTAAGAAATGAACTGTATAAGAAACTTAATTTAATGAGCGGTGTTTCAATCTTTTATTAAATTTTTAAGATATCATTTAAGACATTAAAAATGTATAATAGAAAGTAATTCATAAAATTTGATAGAGGGTATAAACATGACGAAACATGAGCAAATTATTGAGTATATTGAATCGTTATCTGTTGGACATAAAATCTCGGTCAGACAGATAGCGAAAGATTTAAATGTCTCTGAAGGTACAGCTTATCGTGCAATTAAAGAAGCGGATAATCAAGGGCTTGTAGCATCTATTGATAGAGTAGGGACAGTTAGAATTGAGAGAAAATCTAGAGAACAAATTGAAAATTTAACATTTAATGAAATTGTTAAAATTGTAGATGGTCAAGTATTGGGCGGTAAACAAGGCTTATATAAAACTTTATCAAAATTTGCAATAGGCGCAATGGAATTAAATGATGTCGTTAAATATTTAACTAAAAATACTTTACTTATTGTTGGTAATAGAGCAGATGTACAAATGGAAGCTTTAAAAAGAGGTTCTGCCGTGTTAATTACAGGTGGTTTTGAAGCGCATGAAGATATTATAAACTATGCTGATGAACACGAACTTCCAATTATTTCATCTAATTATGATACATTTTTAGTGGCCAATATTATTAACAGAGCCATATATGATCAAATGATTAAAAAAGAAATTTTAATGGTTGAAGATATTATGATTCCAATTGAATCAACTTCTTATTTAGATGATAAACAAAAAGTGCGAGATTGGAATGAATTATCACAACAAACATCTCATACACGTTTTCCAGTTGTTGATAGCGAAATGAAAGTTGTAGGTATTTTAACTAGTAAAGATATTGTAAATGAAGAACAAGATAAAAGTATCAGAACGTTGATGACTAAATCACCTATCATTGCACATTTAAATACGACAATCGCAACTTGTGCCCACCTTATGATCTGGGAAGGAATTGAATTGTTGCCAGTTGTATCAACCTCTAAAGTATTAATCGGTATCATTTCTCGTGAAGATGTATTAAAGACGATGCAATTAATGAGTAGACAACCACAAATAGGTGAAACGATTCATGACCAAATTGCAAAACAAATCACAATGGACAATGGTAATGTTGTGGTGAATATATCCCCACAATTAACAAATCAATTCGGTATGTTAACGAAATCAGTCTATATTGCAGTTATTGAAGAAGCGTTACGTTATGAAATAAGAAAAATGAAAAAATCAGAAATCATGATTGAACATATAGATATTTATTATTTGAAAACTGTTCAAATCGATGACGATGTAGAAGTGAAGATTACAACATTAGATATCGGTAGAATATTTGCTAAATTCGAAGTTACAATGGTGAGCGGTAGTGCCACAGTTGCGAAAGCATTACTGATGTGTCAAATTCTCGAAAAATAAAAAAGCGTTATGTAATACAACGCTTTTTAAAATATTATTGATGTTTTTTTTGTTCGAATTCTTCCCAAGCTTTGTTCTCGATAGGTAAGTTACCTTTAAAGTATTTACTTGCTCTATAGCCATAAGATACGTTTAAAATACCAAAGAATAATAATACTAAAACAATAATATAAGTGACTAATGTTGGGAATAACAATACTTGGTCTGCTGCAAATGCGATCATAAATATACCAAAGTAAAATCTTGAACGCGCTTTATGATACGCTTTTCTAACGTCACGTTTCGTTCTAAATGAACGTGCTAAATTTAAAATAGCAAATATTAAAGCAATAATCATAACAGTTACTGCCAAAGCAACAAGTGTAGACATAATTTCAGATGACATGTTTGATTCCTCCTACCAAGTCGAATTATATCAATTAATAAAATATAAGTAAATATAAAGAAAGAAGGATCACAATGGAAGAAATATTAAATAAAATAAAGCAATATGAAACAATTATCATACATAGGCATGTTAGACCAGACCCTGATGCATATGGCTCTCAATTAGGCTTGAAATATATATTACAAGAGGCTTTTCCTGAAAAACATATATATGCAGTCGGTCAACCTGAACCGACGCTAACATTTATTGGAGATTTGGATGAAATTGCAGATGAAACATATAATGGCGCACTTGTGATTGTTTGTGATACAGCAAACGCACCACGTATTGATGATAGTCGCTATAATACTGGTGACGAATTAATTAAGATTGATCATCATCCACCAGTAGATTCATATGGTGATATTAATTTTGTAAATACAGAAGCATCATCTACAAGTGAAATTATCTTTGATTTAAATAAATCATGGAATTTAAATGGTTCAAATGTAAGTGAGAAAGCAAGTAGAGTATTATATTTAGGAATCGTTGGTGACACAGGTAGATTCTTATTTGATAATACGTCTACACATACAATGGAAGTTGCAGCAGAGTTAATGACGAAAGAATTCGAACGTACTAAATTACTTAACCAATTGAGTGAAAGAGATCCAGCTTTACTTCACTTCCAAGGATATATCCTTCAGAATTTCAAATATGATGGTGAAGGATTCTGTTCAATTAAGATTACGAAAGATATACTTGAACAGTTCAACTTACAGCCTAATGAAGCTTCATTATTCGTGAATACCGTTTCAGATATAAAAGGATTAAAAGCATGGGTATTTGCTGTTGATGAAGGTAAAGAAATAAGATGTAGAATTCGTTCAAAAGGCATAAAAATTAATCATATCGCAGCTAAATATAACGGTGGAGGACATCCAAATGCTTCAGGTGCATCTGTATATAGTTGGGAAGAGTTTGATGCATTAGCAGCAGATATTAAATCTGAAATATAGGAGGTGAGCGCATGGTAAGTCATTTAAATATTCATTCATCATATGATTTGCTTAATTCAAGTATTAGAATCCCAGATGTTGTTCAAAAAGCTAAAAATGAAAATTATCAAGCGCTTGCTCTTACAGATTTAAATGTTCTGCACGGTGCTTTACAATTTTATGATGCATGTATAAAAGAAAATATAAAACCAATCTTCGGATTAACTATTTATTTAGATGACCAACTCAATCAAGTTGAATGTGTGGTCTTAGCTAAAAATAAAACAGGCTATCATAATTTAATTAAGTTATCATCTGCTATATCTATTAAAGAACGATTTTCAACACCCATTGAATGGGTTAATGCTTATTCAGAAGGACTTATAATTATTGGTAAACAAATCAATGAAGCCAACTATTATTTATTCCAAGCTATAACAATTGGGGATGATGATAAATATATTTCTCATGATTCTACGATACATATGAATCATAAAAAAGTATTTATGAAGTCTGCACTTTATTTGAATGAAGAAGATGGGGATAGTTTAATCGCACTTCACGCAATTAAAAATAATGAAAAATTAACGATGAGTGATTTTCAACAAAATTTAAATCATCATTTTTTAACTAAAGAAGATATATCTCAAATTAATGTAGATGAAGCGTACATACAAAATACAGATGAAATAGCTCAAAAATGTCAGGTTGAAATTGAGTATCATCAAGATTTATTACCAAAATATAAAACGCCTAATAATCAATCAAGTGATGAATATCTTTGGGAATTATTAATGATGAATAAAGCCAAGTATCCACAATTTAATGAAGTATATGAAAAACGACTTAAATACGAATACGATATTATTGTGAAAATGGGATATTCAGATTATTTCTTAATCGTTAGTGACTTAATCAATTATGCGAAAGATCAAAATGTATTAGTTGGTCCTGGACGTGGTTCATCTGGTGGATCTCTAGTTAGTTTTATTTTAAATATTACTACTATTGATCCGATTGAATTTGATTTGTTATTTGAAAGATTTTTAAACCCTGAACGTGTGACGATGCCGGATATTGATATCGACTTTCAAGACACTAAGCGCGATAAAGTGATTCAATATGTTCAAGAAAAATACGGTGATAATCGTGTTGCTGGTATTGTAACTTATGGTCATCTTCAAGCGAGAGCAGTAGCAAGAGATGTAGGTAGAATATTGCAGTTTGATGATGCTACACTCAATTACATTTCAAAATTAATTCCTCATAAATTAGGTATTACATTAGACGAAGCATTTGAAGATGATGCGTTTAAACAATTTGTTAACCAGAATCATTTGCATGAAAAATGGTTTCAACTAAGTAAACAATTAGAAGGTTTACCGAGACATACATCTACACATGCAGCAGGTATCATTATTAATGATCAGTCATTACATCAATTTGTACCTACGATGATGGGTGATACAGGTGTCTTAACGCAATGGACTATGACTGAAACTGAAAAGATCGGGTTATTAAAAATCGACTTTCTTGGTTTAAGAAATTTATCGATTATTCAACAAGTGGTCAATCAAGTTAAATATCAAGAAAATCAAATTGTAGATATTGAAAAAATTCCTTTTGATGATCCTAAAGTCTTTCAACTATTGTCTAAAGGTGAAACAACAGGTATTTTCCAACTTGAATCTCAAGGTGTTAGAAGTGTATTAAAAAGGTTAAAGCCTGACCATTTTCTCGATATTGTAGCAGTTACCTCTTTATATAGACCTGGACCAATGGAAGAAATACCAACATATATTAAAAGACGTAGACAAAATGCAGAGATAGAATATTTACATCCAGATTTAAAAGATATATTGAAATCAACATATGGCGTTATTATATATCAAGAACAGATTATGCAAATCGCAAGTAAGTTCGCAGGATTTTCATATGGTGAAGCGGATATTTTGAGACGTGCGATGAGTAAGAAAAATAGAGCAGTGTTAGAAAATGAAAGAAAACATTTTGTGAATGGTAGCTTAGAAAGAGGTTACGAGGAATCAACAGCTGTAAAAATATTTGATTTAATACTGAAGTTTGCAGACTATGGTTATCCAAAAGCACATGCTGTAGCATATAGTAAAATTGCGTATATCATGACTTATTTGAAAGTACATTATCCGACATACTTTTATGCTGCGATTCTTTCTAATGTTGTTGGTAATGAAGTTAAGACAGAACAAATGGTAACGGAACTTAAAAGAATTGGTGTGAAAATATATCCACCGTCCATTAATCATAGTGAATGGTTTTATAAAGCAACTAAAAAAGGAATATATACGTCACTTGGTGCAATTAAAAGCGTTGGTTATCAAAGTGTAAAAGTGATTGTTGATGAAAGAAAAACAAACGGAACGTATAAAGATATGTTTGATCTTGTACATCGATTACCAAGTAAGGCTAAAAGTAAGAAATTGATACAAGCGCTTATATATGCTGGTGCTTTAGATGATTTTGGTCAGACTAGAGCGACATTGTTACAGTCTATTGACGATGTTTATGAAAGTAGCGAGTCTGTCGGAGATTCTAATAATTTATTGAAAGAATTAGGTTTGAACGTAAAGAAAGAATTTAAAGAAGTTGAAGAAATGCCTAATCTTATGAAAAGTGAATATGAAAAAGAATACTTAGGGTTCTATGCAACTGAGCATCCAATCATTGCATTATTCAATCAACATCAATATTTATCGATTTATCCATTAAGAATAGACCATAATAAAGTACCGATGCTCGTAATGATTGCGTCACTAAGAAAAATTAGAACTAAAAAAGGTCAAAATATGGCTTTTGTCAATTTAATAGACGGATTAAATGAAGTTGAAGGGGTTATATTCCCTGATGCATATAAACAAATTGAAACAACTAATATCATCAATGTCCCAGTAATTATCAATGGCAAATTCGAAAAAAGAAACGGTAAGACACAAATTATTATTAACAAAATAGATACATTAGATGCATTTAAACAACATAAATTTAATACGACAAAAGAAGTCGTCGTAAGAAATGTAGAAGATTTAGCAGAGTGGATAACAAAAGACCACAATCGACAAATTAAAGTAACGTATTTTAATGATGAAGATTATAGTTCAAAAATGCTTGGCTATTTAAACTTAAATCATGGTAACTTTGAAGAATTTATAAATCAAATAGGTTATGAAAATGTACGTCTTTTATAGGCTTTATTAATTAAATAATTTATGCTATAGTATTCTTCATGGTGGTCTGACCACTATGAAGAATTTTTTAATTTAATTATAGAAATTTAATGTATAATAAAGGGATAGATACATACATACAATGAAGGGATGATTATTTTGTCATTAAGAGATGATGCTCTATATATGCATAAAGAAAAACAAGGTAAATTAGGCGTTTATGCCAAAGTTAAAGTTACTAATAAAGAGGAATTAAGTCTTGCTTATTCTCCAGGTGTAGCAGAGCCATGTAAAGATATACATGAAGACGTAAGAAAAGTATATGATTATACAATGAAATCTAATGCGGTAGCTGTAATTACAGATGGAACAGCTGTATTAGGCCTAGGTGATATCGGTCCTGAAGCAAGTATTCCTGTAATGGAAGGGAAAGCAGTTTTATTCAAAAGCTTTGCTGGTGTAGATGGTGTGCCAATCGCACTTAATACGACAGACGTTGATGAAATTGTGAATACTGTTAAATTATTAGAACCTAACTACGGTGGCGTTAACTTAGAAGATATTTCAGCACCTCGATGTTTTGAAATTGAAGAACGTCTAAAAAAAGAAACTAAAATACCTGTCTTTCATGATGATCAGCATGGTACGGCTATCGTAACGGTTGCTGGTTTGATTAATGCATTGAAAATTACTGACAGAAAATTATCCGATATAAAAGTTGTTTTAAACGGTGCAGGTGCAGCAGGAATTGCAATTATTAAATTATTATACAGTTATGGTGTAAGAAATATGATTATGTGTGATTCTAGAGGTGCGATTTACGAAGACCGTCCTTATGGTATGAATCCTACTAAAGACTTTGTTGCCAAATGGACAAACAAAGACAAAACAGAAGGTCAATTATCAGATGTTATTAAAGATGCGGATGTATTCGTAGGTGTATCTGTTGAAGGCGCATTAACTAAAGAATTAGTTGAAACTATGGCTGAAGATCCAATTATCTTCGCTATGGCTAACCCAGTTCCTGAAATTATGCCAGATATAGCAAAAGAAGCGGGTGCTAAAGTTATTGGTACAGGTCGTTCTGATTTCCCTAACCAAATTAATAATGTATTAGCATTTCCTGGTATTTTTAGAGGTGCATTAGATATTCGTGCAACTCATATAAATGAAGAAATGAAACAAGCAGCAGTAGAAGCAATTGCTAACCTTGTTTCAGAGGAAGAATTAAACGCGGATTATGTCATTCCTGGACCATTCGATCCAAGAGTTGCACCATACGTTGCGAAAGCAGTAGCAAAAGCTGGTATGGAATCAGGCGTGGCACGTATTGAAGTTGATGTTGATGAAATAGAACGTAGAACATATGAATTAGCAGACTTGTCATAATTTTGGAAGGAGACTCACGTTGGATAAAGAAAAGCAAAAAGGATTAATCAAGATTGTCGAACAAATTCAGTCAATTATTGTTGAAAAAAATATTCAAGTGGGTGAAAAACTGCCTTCCGAAAGATTTTTAAGTGAAACCTTAAATGTTGGACGTTCAAGTATCAGAGAAGCCCTAAGAGCATTAGAACTTTTAGGGGTGATACATACTAGAAGAGGTGAAGGTACATTCTTAAGTGATATGTACCAACACCAACTTTTTGATTTAATCGGAAGGTTCTTAATTCATAATGAATCACAACTAGATGAAATCAATGAATTAAAATGGATGATTGAAAATTTCTGTGAAGAACACAATAACATTGAAACAAATTCAAAAGAAGAACTTGTTTCAAATAATAATAATCAAATTATGTATATGATTTGGAAGCTACTCTCTCAATATAGTGATAGATTTGAAAGAGATAATTGTAAATAAAATCAGGGGGATAGTGACATGTTTAAAGACTTGTTCAATCGAAGCCAGAAAAAGAAGAAATATGTAACTGTTCAAAACAGTAAAGATAATGACGTGCCTGAAGGTATCATGACTAAATGCCCTAAATGTAAAAAAATCATGTATACAAAAGAGCTCGTACAAAACTTAAATGTCTGTTTTAACTGTGATCATCATATTGCATTAACTGCTCACGATAGAATTAGAGCTGTGAGTGATGAAGATGCATTTAAAGAGTTTGATGTTGGTATGACTGCTTCAAACCCATTAGAATTTCCTGGATATGAAGAAAAATTAGAAAAAGATAGAAAAAGTACTGGTTTAAATGATGCAGTTGTTACAGGTGTAACGTCAATTGACGGTATTCCTTATGGTATCTGTGTTATGGATTCTAGATTTAGAATGGGAAGTATGGGTGCAGTAGTAGGAGAGAAAATTTGTAGAATTGTCGATTATTGTGCAGATCACAATTTACCATTTGTATTGTTCACAGCAAGTGGTGGTGCAAGAATGCAAGAAGGCATCATCTCACTTATGCAAATGGCAAAGACAAGTGTATCCATTAAACGTCATAGTGATAAAGGCTTACTATTCATTTCATATATGACACACCCTACAACTGGAGGCGTTTCAGCAAGCTTTGCGTCAGTAGGTGATTTGAACTTTGCAGAACCGAAAGCTTTAATTGGATTTGCTGGTAGAAGAATCATTGAACAAACGATTAGTGAAAAACTACCTGACGATTTCCAAACGGCGGAATTTTTACTAGAACATGGCCAATTAGATAAAGTTGTACATCGAAAAGATATGTATAAAACTTTAAGTACTGTGCTTAAGATGCATCATAACGAGGTGAAAGACAATGCTTGAATTTGAAAAACCTTTAGAAGAAATTAAAGAAAAAATAGCATCTCTACAATCTTATCAAGAAAAACATGGTGTAGACTTAACAGATGAAATAGAAATATTGGAAGCCACTTTAACAAAAGAAACAGAACACATTTATAATAATTTAAAGCCTTGGGATAGAGTACAAGTTGCGAGATTACAAGAAAGACCTACAACTTTAGATTATATCCCTTACATATTTGATGATTTTATCGAACTTCACGGTGATCGTACTTTCCGTGATGATCCAGCATTAATAGGTGGATTGGCTTACTTTAATGGGTTACCAGTAACAGTTATAGGTCACCAAAGAGGTAAAGACACTAAAGATAATATTTTTAGAAACTTTGGTATGGCACATCCAGAAGGATATCGTAAAGCTTTGCGTTTAATGAAGCAGGCTGAGAAGTTTAATAGACCGATCATTACGTTCATTGATACGAAAGGTGCATATCCTGGTAAAGCTGCAGAAGAACGTGGACAAAGTGAATCTATTGCTAAAAACTTAGTCGAAATGGCATCTTTAACAGTACCTGTTATTTCTATTGTTATTGGTGAAGGCGGAAGTGGTGGCGCACTTGGATTAGGCGTAACCAATCGTCTACTCATGTTAGAAAATAGTACTTATTCAGTTATTTCTCCAGAAGGTGCAGCAGCATTGTTATGGAAAGATTCTGGGCTTGCTCAAATGGCAGCTGAAACAATGAAAATTACAGCACCTGACTTATTTGATTTAGATGTTGTAGATGAAGTTGTTAAAGAACCATTTGGTGGTGCTCATAAACATCTAGAATCACAAGCTTCACTTATAAAGACATCAATTGAAAAACATCTTTCAGACTTAAGAACATTAAATGCAGAAAGTTTAGTTGAAGATCGTTTTAATAAGTATCGTAATATAGGAAGTTATATCGATTAGGATATTTAAAATGACAAGTAATCATTTATACTGATATAATTTCTTTTCATAAATTTATGTATATGTGCATAATTGAATTAAAATTAAGCGATTCCAACTTTTGAAAAATTACAAAAGTTGGAATCTTTTTTTAAGAAGACGTTTACATATTTAAATAACAGTAGTTTTAATGGAATCAAGCCAATATTTGTGTTATTTTTAAATTAACAATCATATAACAAGAGAGGTCTGTATATTTATGAAAAAAATTGCGGTTTTAACGAGCGGTGGAGATTCACCAGGGATGAACGCAGCAATTCGTGCAGTTGTTCGTAAAGCTATTTATCATGATATTGAAGTTTATGGTGTATACCAAGGTTACTTAGGCTTAATAAATGATAATATCAAAAAACTTGAATTAGGTTCAGTTGGTGACATGATTCAAAGAGGTGGTACATTCCTTTATTCTGCTAGATGTCCAGAATTTAAAGAAAAAGAAGTGCGTGCGAAAGCAATTGAAAACCTTGAAAAAAGAGGTATAGAAGGATTAGTTGTTATCGGTGGAGATGGAAGTTATAGAGGTGCACAAAGATTAAGCGAAGAAGCTAAAAATCTTAAAACAATCGGTGTACCCGGTACTATCGATAACGATATTAATGGTACAGACTTTACAATTGGTTTTGATACAGCACTTAACACAATCATTGATGCTGTCGATAAAATAAGAGATACAGCATCAAGTCATGAACGTACTTTTATTATTGAAGTAATGGGAAGAGACGCTGGTGATTTAGCGCTATGGTCAGGATTAGCAGCTGGAGCGGAAACAATTTTAATTCCAGAAGTTAAATCAGACATTGAAGAAATCGCTGAAAAAATTCAACATGGTATGGATAGAGGGAAAAAACATTCTATCATTATTTGTGCTGAAGGTGTCATGACTGGTCATCAATGTGGGGAAGAATTGAAGAAATTTATTAACATTGATACACGCGTTTCATGTTTAGGCCACATCCAAAGAGGCGGTACACCTACTGGAATGGATAGAGTACTTGCTTCTCGTTTAGGCGGTTATGCAGTTGAACTACTTATGCAAGGTGATAGTGCTAAAGCAGTTGGAATCCAACAAAATGAATTAACATGTACGCATTTTGATGAAATATTCCAAGCAGAACATAACATCGACAAGAAAATGTATGATTTAGCACATCAATTATCTATATAAAAAAAGAAAAACTACGGAGGTCATTTTAATATGAGAAAGACAAAAATTGTATGTACGATAGGTCCAGCATCAGAATCAGAAGAAATGTTAGAAAAATTAATGCTTGCAGGCATGAACGTTGCTAGATTGAACTTCTCACACGGAAGTCATGAAGAACACAAAGGTCGTATAGATACAATTAGAAAAGTAAGTTCTAAATTAAATAAAAATATTGGTATCTTATTAGATACAAAAGGTCCTGAAATTAGAACTCATAACATGAAAGATGGTTTAATTGAACTTACTAAAGGTAGTGAAGTAACAGTTAAAACAACTGAAGTAGAGGGTACTAAAGAAGCGTTCTCAGTTACTTACGAAAAATTAGCAGAAGATGTAGAAGTTGGATCAACAATTCTACTTGATGATGGTTTAATCGAACTTACAGTTAAATCAATTGATATCGCTAAAGGTGAAGTTCACTGTGCAGTAGAAAATACTGGCGAATTAAAAAATAAAAAAGGTGTTAACTTACCAGGTGTTAAAGTAAACCTTCCTGGTATTACTGATAAAGACGCTAGTGATATCCGCTTCGGTATCGAACAAGGTGTAGACTTTATTGCAGCTAGTTTCGTAAGACGTCCATCAGATGTATTAGATATTCGTGCAATTTTAGAAGAAAAAGAAAATAACGTTATTAAAATTATTCCTAAAATTGAAAATGAAGAAGGAATTGAAAATATCGATGAAATTCTTCAAGTTTCAGATGGTTTAATGGTTGCTCGTGGTGATATGGGTGTTGAAATTTTACCAGAAGCAGTTCCAATGGTACAAAAACAATTAATCCAAAAATGTAATAAATTAGGTAAACCAGTTATTACAGCAACACAAATGTTAGATTCAATGCAAAGAAACCCACGTTGTACAAGAGCAGAAGCAAGTGACGTAGCGAACGCTATTTACGATGGTACAGATGCAGTTATGTTATCTGGTGAAACTGCAGCAGGATTATATCCTGAAGAAGCAGTACGCACAATGCAAAATATCGCAGTAGCTGCTGAAGAAGCTCAAGATTACAAAAAATTATTATCTGATCGTTCAAAAATGATCGATACGAATTTAGTTAATGCAATCGGTGTATCAGTTGCACATACAGCTTTAAACTTAAATGTAGAATCAATCGTTGCAGCAACTGAAAGTGGTGCTACAGCTCAAACAATCTCTAAATATAGACCACATTCACACATTATAGCTGTTACACCTAATGAAACAACTGCTCGTCATATGACATTAGTATGGGGCGTATTACCAGTTGTGAAAAAAGGTAAACAAACAACTGATGAATTATTAAATAATGCTGTATCAACAGCTGTTAACACAGGTTTAGTTGATAATGGTGATTTAATCATTATTACTGCAGGTGTACCAACAGGTGAAACAGGTACAACTAACTTAATGAAGATTCATTTAGTAGGTGATGAATTAGCTAAAGGTCAAGGAATCGGTCATCATTCAACAGTAGGTAAAGCTGTAGTAGCAAATACTGCTGACGATTTAAAAGGTAAAGATTTAAGTGAATCAATCGTTGTGACACAATCAACAGATGCTGATATGGTTCCATATTTAGAAAATGCTAAAGGAATTGTAACAGAAGAAGGCGGATTAACTTCTCACGCTGCAGTTGTTGGCCTTAACTTAGGCGTAGCAACTATCGTTGGTGTTGAAGGCGCTCGCGAAAAAATAGCAGATGGTACATTAATTACATTAGATCCAAAACAACACAAAGTGTTCGAAGGATATGCTAACGTATTATAATATATAAGACAGAGGCTGGGATATGATATCTTAGCCTCTTTTTTTATTTATGAATGCAAATGCCGTTATTAGCAGTTCTGGCTAAAAGTACAAATACTGGTGCCGTTATAATAAATAAGGCTACAAAAAAACATCTCATTTTCTGATTTGCTCAGGAAAATGAGATGTTTTAATTTACTTTATTTAAATACTTTACGTTTTTGATTAAAGTACATGAATGTCAAAATGATAAACCAAATTGGTGTAATTAATATAGCGATTAATGTCACTTTATTTGTCATCAATAACACGAATACGAAAATAAAGAATATTAATGTAATCCATGCTACTGGAACACCACCAGGTAATTTGAAATCAGATGCTTTGTTTAATTCTGGTGATATTTTACGATATCTAATATAAGCAACAATGATTAATGACCATACTACTAAGAAAAGAACAGTTGAAACTGATGTTACATATTTAAATACTTCACCAGCATCTTTAATCACGTAGTTTAAAAGTACTGAGATCATTAATAAGAAACAACTAAATAGTGTTGCTTTATAAGGGACACCAGTTTTGTTTGTTTGACCAAAGCTCTTATTTGCTTGTCCATTTTGTGATAAACCATAAAGCATTCTACTATTTGAGAAAATACCACTATTACAAGACGAAGCTGCAGCTGTTAAAACAACAAAGTTGATAATTGCTGCTGCGATTGGAATACCAATCAGTCCGAATAATTTTACGAATGGACTTTCGGCAGGGTCGATTTTGTCCCAAGGTGTAATAGACATGATGATAATAAGTGAACCTACATAGAAAAGCATAATTCTAATTGGAACACTGTTAATCGCTCTTGGTATTGTCTTATGTGGATCTTTCGTTTCACCAGCTGTAACACCGATTAATTCAATACCTACAAATGAGAAAGCTGCCATTTGGAATGATAAGAAGAAACCATTCATTCCATTCGGGAATATACCATTATGATCCCAAATATGTGTTAGTGAAGCTGTACCGTATGGTGTTTCATATGCCATTACGATCATGATAATACCGACAACGATTAAAGCTACGATTGTTGTAATTTTAATAATAGAGAACCAGAACTCTAATTCACCAAATAGTTTAGCAGTCATTAAATTCATCGTCATCAATATGAGTATTGTAAATAATGCTGTAATCCATGTTGGTATGTCAGGAAACCAAAAACTTATGTATTTTGCTACTGCAGTTACTTCGGCCATACCAGTTACAATCCAACAGAACCAATAAGTCCATCCTGTTATATATCCTGCGAACGGGCCGATGTATGTATGTGTGACATCTGCAAAAGAATGAAAATCAGTGTTTGAGAGTAATATTTCCCCTAGAGCTCTCATAAACAGAAATAAAATTAAACCTATTATAATATAGGTCAGTAGTATTGAAGGGCCTGCTGAACTGATTGTTTCTCCAGCACCTAAGAATAAGCCTGTACCTATAGCACCACCTATCGCAATAAGTTGTACATGCCTATTGCTTAACTCCCTTTGTAAATTGTTAGCCATATAAACTTTATCCCTCTTTCATATACAAACTTTCATGTTATTATTATGCGCTTGCTGTAAGAAAATAGCAATTAAAAAATGAATGTTTAACAACTGTTTGATACCTGTTAACATGATTTATTATTTTTATCATATATAATAATAAAAATGAATGGATAAACGACGAAATGACCTATTCTGATAAAAATGATAGGGTATTATTCACTCGTAAATCCTTCTGTGTTCACGTTTTCGGGATATATTTAATTTACTATAGCAATATTATAAAAAATATAAAATTACAACTGTTTATTTTTATTCATCTAAAATTACTAAAGAATTTAAAGTTTAAAGGTCCTTCGCATTCACAAATCTCAAGAAATTATATATAATGATAGATGAAAGCCATTACATATATGGGCAATTATTTAGTAAGGGGGATATTATTATGGCACAAGTAGCAAAAGGGTTAGAGGGCATCATTGCTTCTGAAACTCAAATTAGTTCAATCATAGATAATCAATTAACTTATGCAGGTTATGAAATAGATGATCTAACTGAAAATGCTTTATTTGAAGAAGTTATGTTTTTACTATGGAATTTAAGATTACCAAACAAAGAGGAATTAGCAGAACTAAATGAGAAACTACTAGGATATATGACTCTAAACCCTAGAATGTATACACATTTCGAAGATTATGCGACTGATAAAGTTCATCCAATGACTGGATTACGTACTTCATTATCTTATTTAGCGCATTTCGATCCAGACGCTGAAAAATTTGATGAAGAAATGAACTATGAACGTGCAATTAGAATTCAAGCAAAAGTTGCATCATTAGTAGCAGCATTTTCTCGTGTAAGACAAGGTAAAGAAGTTGTGAAACCTAAAAAAGATTTAACATATGCAGCAAACTTCTTATATATGTTAAGAGGTGAAGTTCCAACTGATGTTGAGGTAGAAGGTTTTAACAAAGCGTTAATTTTACACGCTGACCATGAATTCAATGCTTCAACATTTACAGCACGTGTAGCAGTTTCGACTTTATCTGATATGTATTCAGGTGTGACAGCAGCAGCTGGCGCATTGAAAGGCCCATTACATGGTGGTGCTAACGAACAAGTTATGAAAATGTTAACTGAAATTGGTACTGTCGACAAAACTGATGATTACATTAAAGATAAAATCGCAAACAAAGAAAAAATTATGGGCTTCGGACACAGAGTTTATAAAAATGGTGATCCTAGAGCGAAGTACTTAAAAGAAATGAGTCGTCGTATTACAGATGAATCAGGTCAAAAAGAATTGTTTGAAATTTCTTTAAGAATTGCTGAAATTATGAAAGAAGAAAAAGGATTATTACCTAACGTTGACTTCTACAGTGCAACTGTATATCACAGCATGGGTATTGATCACGATTTATTCACACCAATATTTGCAATTAGCCGTATGTCAGGTTGGACAGCTCATATTCTTGAACAATATAGAACAAATAGAATTATGAGACCAAGAGCTGAATATACTGGTGAACGTGATCGTAAATATGAACCAATTGAAAACCGTTAATTTAATTAATATAATATAACTAACAAATTTAGATGGAGGAATCATATAATGACAGCAGAAAAAATTACAACAAATCAAGGCGTTTTAAATGTTCCAAATAATCCAGTTATCCCATTTATTATTGGGGATGGAATTGGACCAGATATCTGGAATGCAGCAAGTAGAGTATTAGATGCAGCTGTAGAAAAAGCATATAATGGCGAAAAGAAAATCGAATGGAAAGAAGTATTAGCAGGTCAAAAAGCATTCGATGAAACAGGTGAATGGTTACCAAACGAAACTTTAGAAACGATTAAAGAATATTTAATCGCTATTAAAGGTCCATTAACTACACCAATCGGTGGCGGAATTCGTTCATTAAACGTTGCTTTACGTCAAGAGTTAGATTTATTCACTTGTCTACGTCCAGTACGTTGGTTTAAAGGTGTTCCTTCACCTGTTAAACGTCCTGAAGATACAGATATGGTTATCTTCCGTGAAAATACTGAAGATATTTATGCTGGTATTGAATTCCAAGAAGGCTCAGATGAAGCTAAAAAAGTTATAGACTTCTTACAAAATGAAATGGGTGCTAAAAATATCAGATTCCCTGAAACTTCAGGTATCGGTATTAAACCAGTTTCTAAAGAAGGTACTGAAAGATTAGTAAGAGCAGCTATTAACTATGCATTCGATAATAATCGTAGAAATGTTACATTAGTTCATAAAGGTAACATCATGAAATTTACTGAAGGTGCATTCAAAAAATGGGGTTACGATTTAGCTGAACGTGAATTCGGAGATCGCGTATTCACTTGGCAACAATATGATAAAATTGTTGAAGAAGAAGGTAAAGATGCTGCTAATAAAGCACAATCAGATGCAGAGGCTGAAGGTAAATTAATTATCAAAGACTCTATCGCTGATATCTTCTTACAACAAATTTTAACGCGTCCTGCTGAATTTGATGTAGTAGCTACAATGAACTTAAACGGTGACTACATTTCAGATGCATTAGCAGCTCAAGTTGGTGGTATTGGTATTGCACCTGGTGCAAACATTAACTACGAAACAGGACATGCAATTTTCGAAGCGACACACGGTACAGCTCCTAAATATGCTGGTTTAGATAAAGTTAACCCTTCATCAGTATTATTAAGTGGTGTATTAATGTTAGAACACTTAGGTTGGCAAGAAGCTGCTGACAAAGTAACTCAATCTGTTGAAGCTACAATCGCTTCTAAAGTAGTAACATATGACTTTGCTCGTTTAATGGATGGCGCAACTGAAGTTAAATCTTCAGAATTCGCTGATGAATTAATTAAAAATTTACCATAATAGATTGTTATTTGAGGAAGGTTATTTATTAACCTTCCTTTTATTATAAGGAGATGAACAACATGGCAAGAAAGAAAATTTCAATTATTGGAGCAGGATTTACTGGCGCTACAGCTGCATTTATAGCAGCTCAAAAAGAGTTAGGTGATATTGTACTTGTTGATAGGCCACAATCTGAAAACCCAACAAAAGGGAAAGCGTTAGATATTGCAGAAAGTGCACCGGTATTAGGCTTTGATGCAAAAGTAACGGGTACTGCTAATTATGAAGATACAAAAGATTCAGATGTCGTCATTATTACAGCTGGTATTGCAAGAAAACCTGGGATGTCACGTGATGATTTAGTACAAACAAATCAAAGTGTTATGAAATCTGTAACTAAAGAAATTGTTAAATACTCACCTAATTGCGTTATCTTAGTCTTAACAAATCCAGTTGATGCTATGACTTATACAGTGTATAAAGAATCAGGATTTCCGAAAGAGCGCGTAATTGGTCAATCTGGCGTATTAGATACTGCTAGATTTAGAACATTTGTTGCTGAAGCATTAGATCTTTCAGTTAAAGATGTAACAGGATTTGTATTAGGTGGTCATGGAGATACAATGGTTCCACTTATTAGATACTCAGCAGCTGGTGGCGTACCTTTAGAGAAGTTATTATCTGAAGAAAAAATTGCTGAAATTGTTGATAGAACAAGAAAAGGTGGAGCTGAGATTGTTAACTTACTAGGTAATGGTTCAGCATATTATGCACCAGGAGCAGCTTTAATTGAAATGACAGAAGCAATATTGAAAGATCAAAAGAGAGTATTACCTTCAATTGCTTATTTAGAAGGTGAATATGGTTATCAAGACATCTATTTAGGTGTACCAACTGTATTAGGTGCTAATGGTATTGAAAAAGTCATTGAGTTAGACTTAACTGATGAAGAAAAGAAATTACTTGATGAATCTGCTCAATCTGTTGAAGCAGTAAAGAATATTTTACAATAAAATAACAGTTGAGAGACGCATTCTGCTTTGAATGCGTCTCTTTTATTTAGCTAGTGTTAACTTTTTGTAAAGTTCTCTAAATAACCATTATTTTTTTAATAATTTAAGTTATAATTATATTAAATCGCTTAAGGAGGACCTTGAATGTCACAAAAAGTATTGGTAGTAGACGATGAGCAATCTATCGTTACATTGCTTAAATATAATATAGAACAAGCTGGTTACCAAGTAATTGTAGCTTATGATGGAGTTCAAGCGTTAGAGAAAGTAAATGAAGAGAAACCAGATTTAGTAGTATTAGATGTAATGTTACCTGAGAAAGATGGAATTGAAGTTTGTAAAACGATTCGATCAGATAAAAATCAAGTTCCGATTCTTATGCTTACAGCTAAAGACGATGAATTTGATAGAGTATTAGGTCTAGAATTAGGTGCAGATGATTATATGACTAAACCATTTTCACCTCGTGAAGTTGTAGCACGTGTTAAAGCTATATTAAGACGCGTTGGGCAAGTTGAAAATAAAAACTTAGATGATGATGAAGATATTATTCTAGGTGCAATTAGAATTAGACCTGACTTCTTTGAAGTGTATAGAAATGATGAGTTATTAGAATTAACACCAAAAGAATTCGAACTTTTACTTTACCTTATTGAGAGACAAGGTCGTGTGATAACTAGAGAACATATGTTGAATTCAGTTTGGAATTATGAATTTGCTGGAGACTCTAGAATAGTCGATGTGCACATTAGTCATTTGAGGGATAAACTCGAAGAAAATCCTAAGCAACCTCAATTCATTAAAACGGTGAGAGGTTTAGGCTATAAGTTAGAAAGACCAAAGAATAATGATTAAGTTCTATAATAAATTACTAATTATACTTACAACGGTTACTGTTGTAAGTTTTCTTATATTAGGGTTTTTCCTTCATAATTCTAGTTACGATTTAATTTCTAAACAACAGCAAAAATTATTAAAGACTGAATCCAAAAAAGTTTACGATATTGCAAAAAATAATCCTGAAAATCTTAAAGATATTTTAAGTGTCTTTGATCAAGATATTTTACTGCAAAAAGATGGACGTGTGTTATATCGTTCAAGTGAAAAAGATACAAACATATTTAATCAAAATAAAAAGCAAGCTTTATCAGATGCAAAAGCTTTTGATGAATATTTTGCAGTAGATAAGTCGGAATCTGAAGTCATGTATGCAAGAACGTATGGTGATTATACAGTTGTCATTGCAAAACATACAGATACGATAGCAATTATTCAAAAAGATATTTGGAAATATTTATTGTTAGTCTTATGTTTTACATTACCTTTAATCTATTTTGTCGTTCGATATATTAACACTTCTTATATTCATCCAATTAAAGAAGTGACATATGCTACTAAATTATTGGCTTCAGGTAAATATCGTGTCAGAGTGCCAGAAAGTAATGTGAAAGAAACGAAAGAACTCTTTGTTAATACGAATGAACTTGCTAGAACATTAGATAATTTAAATAATGAACAGAAATTGCAACGTAATCGATTGGAAACGACTTTAGAGAATATTCCAAGTGCAATTTTAATGTTAGATAGAGAAGGTTATATTGTCATTGCAAACAAGACGTACCATGACTTATTTGATAGAGACAGTCATTCTGAAGGACAGTTATTTAAAGAAGCAATGCCTAATGTTGAGATTATACAGATGATGAACGAAGCGTTAAAATTAGAAAAACCTATGTTTGAACAAGTCGAAATGTATATAAATGATGTACATAATAAGTTCTTTGAGGTTTCAGTTATTCCAGTATTATCTCGAAAAAAACGAAATCTATTAGGTTTAGTTGTCGTTATGCATGATATAACGAAGTTGAAGAAGTTAGAACATATGCGAAAAGATTTTGTGGCAAATGTATCTCATGAATTAAGAACGCCAATTACATCAATAAAAGGATTTGCGGAAACATTATTAGATGGTGCTAAAAATAATCCTGAATCGTTAGATATGTTCTTAAATATCATGTTAGATGAATCTAATCGAATTCAATCACTTGTTCAAGATTTACTCGAGTTATCAAAAATCGAACAAAATAGCGAGATACCGAAAGAACAAATATCATTAACTGAAATTGGCGAACATTCGATTAATACAGTATCAAATGTTGCTTCTAAAAAAGACATTCACATTACAAATCATATCGATAAAGAAGTGTATGGATATGGTGACAAAGATAAATTAACACAAGTGTTGATTAATTTATTAACGAACGCCATTAGTTATTCACCGAAATCTAGTGAAGTTATTATAACGATTAAAGAAGTAGATGATGGTCAAATCATTTCTGTGAAAGATAACGGTATAGGTATATCTAAAGATGAACAAAAACGAATTTTTGAAAGATTTTATCGTGTAGATAAAGCGCGTAGTAGAGATTCAGGAGGAACAGGACTTGGTTTATCCATTACGAAACATATTGTAGAAGCACATAATGGACAAATCAAAGTAGAATCAGAAGTTGGAAAAGGATCTAACTTTATTGTAAAACTCTTTAATAAGTAATCTTCATATAATCTTTACAATTTATTCATATTGAATTAATCATGAACAGATAGAATAAACATAGACCCCTTCATTTTGATGATTATGCGAAATACATTGTGTATTTCGCTTTTTTTATTTATGCGAAACAATCTTATTATATTGTGAGATATGATAAAATATAATCAATATAAAGATGGAGGTATCTTATCGTGGAAAAATTGGTACTGATTGATGGTAATAGTTTATCATTTAGAGCATTTTTTGCTTTGCCTTTATTAACAAATAAAGCTGGCGTTTATACGAATGCTATATATGGTTTTACGATGATTTTAGATAAAATAATTAAAGAAGAAGAACCAACTCATTTTATGGTTGCTTTTGATGCTGGAAAAACAACTTTCAGAAATAATATGTACAGTGAATATAAAGGTGGTCGTGAGAAGACGCCGGATGAATTAAGAAGCCAATTACCATATATCCGTCAACTTGTGGAAAGTTATCATATTAAACATTATGAATTAGAAAATTATGAAGCGGATGATATTATTGGTACATTATCTCGTGAAGCAGATGAGAAAAATATTAAGACAATCATTATTACGGGTGACCGAGATTTAACTCAGTTAGCAAGTGAAAATGTAACGATTTATTATACTAAAAAAGGTGTAACAGATATTGATCATTATACGCCTGAATTTATCGCTGAAAAATATGATGGTTTAGTACCTAACCAAATTATTGATATGAAAGGGCTTATGGGTGATAAGTCAGATAATATACCAGGTGTGCCGGGAATAGGTGAGAAGACAGCGATTAAATTACTGAAACAGTTTGAGACTGTAGAAGGTGTTTATGAAAATATTGATGAGTTAAAGAAATCAAAAATGAAAGAAAAATTAATAGATAACGAAGACAATGCTAAGTTAAGTAAAGAACTTGCTACGATTAATCGTAAGTCTCCTATTGAAGTTACAATAGATGACTTGAAGCTTACAGATCAAAGTAATGACGAGAAGATAAAGTTATTTAAGACATTAGAATTCAAACAATTGCTTGATCAAATGGATGCAAGTGCTGAAGCAACAGATGACCGAGAGATTAAATACTCAACTGATATTGATGACTTTGATTTTGATAGTGTAACTGACGCGGCAATTCATTTTGAAACGAACGAAGCTAATTATTTAAAAGCAGATATACTTGGATTTGCGATTCATGCAAATGACGAAACATATGTTGTTTCTCCTGATGCTTTAAAAGAGCATAAAAAATTAAAACAATGGCTTGAAAATGATCAAGTAACATTTGCAACATATGATGCTAAAAAAACGATTATATTATGTAAAAGATTAGGTATTGAAATTAATGGTATTCAGTTCGATACAATGTTAGCGAGTTACATTTTAGATCCTTCTAGAACGATTGATGATGTATACTCAGTCGTATCAGAATTTGGCATTTATTATGTACCGAATGACGAAAGTATATATGGCAAAGGTAAAAAGTTGCACGTCCCAGAACAAGATATGCTTTTTGAAAGTATTGCTAAAAAGGTAACGGCAGTTTACGAAACAAAAGATAAAATGATTCAATTACTAGAAGAAAAAGATCAATTAAGTCTACACGATGACTTGGAATTACCGTTAGCACGTGTATTAGCTGAAATGGAATATATCGGCATAACGGTTGATAAAGATACTTTAGTTGAAATGCAAGAAGACTTGAAAGTACGTATCGATAAATTGATTGAACAAATTCATCATCATGCCGGTTCGGAATTCAATATTAATTCACCAAAACAGCTAGGTGTCGTATTATTTGAAGATTTAAAACTACCAATTATAAAAAAGACAAAGACTGGATACTCAACTGCAGTTGATGTATTAGAACAATTACGTAATGAACATCCAATTATTGAAGATATATTAGTCTATAGACAGCTCGCTAAACTTCAATCTACTTATATTGAAGGATTGCAAAAAATGATTACGTCTGAAGGTAAGATTCATACAAGATTTAATCAAACATTAGCTCAAACGGGTCGTTTAAGTTCTGTAGATCCTAATTTACAAAATATACCTATAAGATTAGAAGAAGGTAGAAAAATTAGAAAAGCATTTAGACCAAGTAAAGAGAATCACGTTATATTTGCTGCTGACTATTCTCAAATTGAATTACGTGTATTAGCAGATATTACTGGTGACGAGCATATGAAAGAGGCCTTTACTGCTAATGAGGATATTCATACGACAACTGCAATGCGTGTGTTCAATGTCAGTAAAGACGAAGTAACCTCAAATATGAGAAGACAAGCAAAAGCAGTTAACTTTGGTATTGTGTATGGTATTAGTGACTATGGTTTAAGTCAAAGTTTAGGCATTACAAGAAAAGCTGCTAAGCAATTTATTGATGATTACTTAGATAGTTTCCCTAAAGTAAAAGAATACATGGATACAATCGTACAAGATGCTAAACAAAAAGGTTATGTAGAAACGCTACTTCATAGAAGAAGATATACACCAGACATCACAAATCGTAACTTTAATTTAAGAAGTTTTGCTGAGAGAACAGCTATGAATACACCAATTCAAGGTAGTGCAGCGGATATTATTAAATTAGCAATGGTACAATTTGCTAACAAGATGAAAGATAAAGATTTTAAAGCTAAATTATTATTACAAGTACACGATGAATTAATATTTGAAGTTCCAGAAGATGAATTAGAAGCATTCCAACCGTTTGTAGAAGACATCATGGATAATGCACTCGAGTTATCTGTACCATTAAGTGTAGAATCTAGTTCAGGACAAACTTGGTATGATGCTAAATAATAAAAGGAAAGAAGATTATATATGCCTGAGTTACCAGAAGTAGAAAGTGTTAAAAAAGTGATAGAGCCTAAAATTGTCGGTGCCACAATACAAGATGTAACTTTTTCAGAAAAAGTTGAATTGGGCAAATCAACAGGTAAAGAAACAATTATAAAAGGTAGTTCATTAGCTGAATTCAAAGAACGTACCGAACATTACAAGATTATGAGTGTCTATCGTAGAAGTAAATATATTTTTATGGAAATTGATAACGGTGAAAATAGCAATGTTATTATGTGTCACTTCGGTATGACGGGGGCATTTTTTACGGTTCCAGAATTAAGTCATATTGAAGTTGATAACCATAGAAAGCATTGGCACGTTATTTTCGAATTAGATAACGGATTACAGCTCATTTACACAGATATTAGAAGGTTCGGTGAATTAAGAGCATTGGAAGATTTAAGTGAGTATCCTTCAGTCTTAAAAATTGCACCAGAACCGTTTGTTGAAGAGGCTTACCAACATTACTTAAATAAAGTAATGTCAAATAAATTTATAAATAAACCAATTAAAGTCGCGATATTGGACCATACAGTTATTTCAGGTTGCGGTAACATCTATGCTTGTGAAGCTTTGTTAAGAGCAGGTGTTCTTCCGATGAGACCAGTGAAAGATTTAACTTCAAAAGAACGTAAAGCGGTCTTTGATGAAGTGGTTAACGTGTTACAAGAAGGCATCGATAACGGTGGTTCAAGTATATCTGATTACTACAATGCAGATGGTGAAAAAGGGACAATGCAAGAAAAGCATAGAATATATGGTAAAAAAGTGTGTGGCCAATGTGGTGGGCAAGTATTACAAAAAGTCATTGCTACAAGAAACACGCACTATTGTCCAAATTGTCAAAAGTAGGTGTGAAAATGGCGAAAGTAATAGGTTTAACTGGAGGTATTGCAACTGGAAAGTCTACAGTATCTCGTATTTTAAAAGATAAAGGATTTTGTATAGTAGATGCCGACGTAGCTAGTCGAAAAGCAGTCGAAAAAGGTAGCGTTGGTCTACAACAAGTTAAAGAAGTATTTGGAGAAGATGCAATTATAGATGGTGAAATGAATAGACAATATGTTGGTTCTATTGTATTTAAAGATCTAACAATGCGAGAAAAACTAAACAATATTATTCACCCGATAGTAAGAACAATAATGGATAAAGAAAAAGAAGAGGCGTTAAGTCATGGTAAAAATGTCATAATGGATATTCCGTTATTGTTTGAGAACAAATTGCAAAATACAGTCGATGAAACTTGGTTAGTTTATACAAATCAAGAAACTCAAATACAACGACTTAAAGAACGTAATCAGTTTAGTGATGAAGAAGCGGAAGCAAGAATTCAATCACAAATACCAATAGATGAAAAGAAATCATTAGCTGATTGTATAATTGATAACAATGGAACCTTAGAGGAATTAAATCATAATATTGATGATTTACTTAATAGTAAGGCGTTAAATCATTAAAATTAAATAAGCTTGAAATTAAAGTGGATGAATAGCATTTGTTATTCATCCACATTTTTAATTTATTTTAGAAAAAGATAATAGAAAACGTTTTCAACCAACTTTTAATGTGATATACTAATTGCAATAAATAGTATATCACATTAAAAGGGGTTCTCGACTATGAAGAAAAATATCGCAATTAATGGTTTAGGAAGAATTGGAAGAATGGTCTTAAGAGGTGCACTTAAATCAAATGATTTAAATATTGTGGCTATTAATGCTTCATATCCACCAGAAACAATTGCTCATTTAATTAAATATGATTCTACACATGGCAAATTAGATGGAGAAATTAAAGCAGTTGAAGATGGCATCATCATTGATGGTCATAAAATTTTACTTGTATCTGAAAGAGATCCTAAATTATTACCGTGGGGAACTTTAGGAATTGATATTGTTATAGAAGCAACTGGTAAATTTAATCGTGGAGATAAAGCTATCGCACATATTGACGCTGGCGCAAAGAAAGTTATTTTAACAGGACCATCTAAAGGTGGACATGTTCAAACAATTGTTAGAGGTGTAAATGATGATGCACTTGATTTAAATGATTTTGATATTGTGTCAAATGCATCTTGTACAACGAATTGTTTAAGCCCAGTAGCCAAAGTTTTAAATGATACATTTGGAATCGAAAATGGATTAATGACAACTGTACATGCATTTACGAATGACCAAAAGAACTTAGATAATCCTCATAAAGATTTGAGAAGAGCACGTTCTTGTACGGATAGTATCATTCCAACTTCAACAGGTGCAGCAAAAGCATTGTCACTTGTATTACCTGAATTAGAAGGGAAAATGCATGGTATGGCATTGAGAGTACCAACTTCTAATGTTTCACTTGTAGATTTAGTTGTCGATTTAAAACAAAATGTAACAGTTGAAGAAGTGAATGAAGCATTACGTCAAGCTAGTAATGGACCATTAAAAGGGATTATGGATGTTAATGATGAGCCACTTGTTTCAATTGATTTCAAAACGAATCCACATTCAGCAATCGTTGATGAACAATCTACAATGGTCATTGCAGATAATAAAGTGAAAGTACTCGCTTGGTATGATAATGAATGGGGCTACTCAATGAGAGTTGTTGAACTAGCAGAACAAATTGCTCAAATACTTTCAGAAGTGAGAGAACAAAAAATTTCATAAGTGATATAAGTTACATTTAAAACGTAATGTGGTAAATTAAATACCGCGTTACGTTTTTTTATTTAATAATAATACTGTTAAGTATCTATAAGTGCATTTTGAAAAGTAGTGAGCGTTTAAAAAAATAACAAACTACTGTATAATCAACCTATGTAATAAGTATATGAGGGGTGAAACGAATGAGATGTCCAAACTGTAAATATGAAAATTCCAAAGTTGTAGACTCTAGACACGCGGATGATTTAGTAGCAATTAGAAGACGAAGAGAATGTGAATCATGTGGATTTCGTTTCACAACTTTTGAAAGAGTAGAGCTCACACCTTTAATCGTCGTAAAAAAAGACGGCGCAAGACAAACATTTAATAGAGATAAAATATTAAACGGTTTAGTACGTTCTTGTGAAAAAAGACCAGTTGCTTATCAAAAATTAGAAGAAATTACAAATCAAGTTGAAAAAGAATTAAGATCTGAAGGTAACACAGAAGTATCTTCAAATGATATTGGTGAAAAAGTTATGGAACATTTAATGGATGTCGATCAAGTATCTTATGTAAGATTTGCATCAGTATATAGAGAATTTAAAGATGTCGATCAATTATTAAAGTCTATGCAAGGCATATTGAAAGACCGAAAGTAAGGTGAGTATTAATGGCGGAATATTTTAGTGGTATCAAGCCAAGTGATGGCTTCTATGTTAAATCGAATTATAATTATACACATGTACATCAAGATATATTAGTTAGTTTATATACGCCATTAATTGGAACTGATGCAATTGGTGTTTATTTATATTTATCGCAGTTTAATTATCATCATGAAACAGAAGCGTATAATCATTATACAATTATGAATGATTTAAGAATAAATTTATCTAGCTTTAGAGATGCTTTAGACTTGTTAGAAGGTATCGGTTTATTAAAAACATACTTCAAGACGAATCAAGAAGCACAATCATTTATTTATCAATTAGAGCAACCTGCTACAGCAGAACAATTCTTTAATGATCCTTTATTATCTGTATTTCTATATCAACAAATTGGTAAGGCGAGATATATTAGGTTAAAAAATAGATATAAGGATTACAGTGTGACAACTCAAGGCTTTCATGAAGTTACTAAAAAATTTACAGATGTATTTAAAGTGCCAAAGTTAACGAATGTTGAACAACAAGATGATATTAATATTCGGCCTGAATATAAAAGTAAAGGTCTCGATTTGTCAGACGTTCAATTTGATTTTGAAATGTTAGAACTATTGTTGAGTAATCATTTGATTTCTAAAGAAATTTTAAATAAACAGACGAAAGAAGTTATTATACAAATTGCTACATTATACGGAATTACACCGGTTGAAATGAAGTCTATTATCTTAAAATCCATTACACAGAACCAAACGATTTCACTACAAGATTTAAGAAAACATGCACGCACAATCTATCAAATAGAGCATGATGGACAATATCCAGAATTAGACTTGAAAAATGAAAAACCTAAAGCAAATACGCAATCTGAAAATACCGAAGTGAATTCCTTAAAGTCCTGGTTTGAAATGTTAGATAATACAAGTCCGATAGACGTGTTATCATCATTTACACAGTCTGAACCGACAATTGCACAAAAGAGAACTGTTGAAGATATAATTACACGAGAGAAGTTACCGTATGGTGTCATAAATATTCTACTTGAGTATGTCATGTTCACGAATGATATGCAATTACCGAAAGCATATATTGAAGAAATTGCTTCGAATTGGAAAAAGCTTAAAATATCGTCAGCTGAAGAAGCATACTACCATATTAAAAAACGCGATAAGGACATAAAGGATAAAGTTGAAAGGAAAAAAGAGCGTAAAGAAAATACAAATATTCCTTATGTATTGAGATCTATTGAAAAGACACCAGAATGGTTATTAAAACAAAAAGCTTCTGAATCAACTAAAGAAGATAAACCAAAAGAAGAAGAATATGATCCTAAGTTTGAAAAGGAAAAACAAGCACTTCTAAAAGAAATGGAAGAATTTTGGAAAGAAGATGATTAATAATGGAACCACTTGGGCAACATTTGAAACAAAATAAAGATTTTCAAAAACGATTAGAAAAAATTAAAAAAGATACATTGTCTCATAAAGAGGTAAAGGCATTTTTAGAAGAACATCAATCTGAATTAACGAATGCAATAATTGATAGAGATTTAGATCAATTACAAGCATATAAAGATCAATCGAAATGTTGTGAGAAATGTGGTAGTTATGGTACTTGTATTAACTTTGTAAAAGGTCATGTACCTGAACTATACATTGAGAATGACCATATCAAAACGAGATACTTACCTTGTCCAAACAAAATCGAATACGATAAACAAAAATTTGAATCAAGTTTAGTGACATCATTCCAAATACCAAAAGAAATTTTGACAGCAACAATTAAAGATCTATATCTTGACGGAGCTGCTCGAATGAAGATTGTTAAGAAAGCTATGGATATTTGTAATAAAATTGTATCAGGTGAAGAAGTTAAAGGACTGTATATACACGGTCCGTACGGTGCTGGTAAATCATATATATTAGGTGCAATTTCGAATCAGTTAAAAGTCAAAAAGCAACCTTCCACAATTATATATGTACCTGAATTTATTAGAGTGCTTAAAAATGGATTTAATGACGGGTCGTTCAGTAGTCGATTTGAAGCGGCTCGTGAAGCTAAAGTGTTGATGTTAGATGATATCGGTGCAGAAGAACTGACGCCGTGGGCTCGTGATGAAATAATAGGTCCATTATTACATTATAGAATGGTTCATAAATTACCGACATTCTTTAGTTCGAATTTTAACTTTGAAGAGTTAGAATTTCATTTGAGCAAGACACGACAAGGTTCAGAAATGACGAAAGCTAGTCGAATAATGGAACGCATCAAAACAATCTCTGAACCATATGAATTAGATGGTAAAAACTATCGCTATTAATTTTAGCTTGATATTTTACAGTAGAGTTGTATAATTGAATTATCTTAAATGAATATACAAATTTAGAGGACATGACGTCTATAAAGCATTAACAGAGAGTCTCATTGAGCTGGAATTGAGATAATGCAATATAAATGGTTACTCCCTCAATACATGATGTGTTAATCCACATTCGGCTCAAGACCGTTATCTTATGTAGAGTTATCGTACTTATATGTGAAGTGCGTTAATGAGGGTGGTACCGCGAGAGATTTCGTCCCTTTGGATGAGGTCTCTTTTTTGTGTTCTTTAATAAAAAAGAGGAGGAAGTCGTTATGAGTGAGATAAATATTAAGTTTCCGGATGGTAATGTGAAAGGGTTTGAACAAGGCACAACTACTGAAGAAATCGCTCAATCTATTAGCCCAGGTTTAAGAAAAAAAGCTGTAGCTGGTAAATTTAATGGACAATTAGTAGATTTAACAAGACCTTTAGAAAATGATGGGGAAATTGAAATCGTTACACCTGGAAGCGACGAAGCTTTAGAAGTGTTAAGACATTCAACTGCACATTTAATGGCACAAGCTTTACAAAGATTATACGGAGATGTGAAGTTTGGTGTAGGTCCTGTAATCGAAGGTGGTTTCTACTACGATGTAGATACAGAACATAAAATTTCTAGTGACGACTTTGAAACTATCGAAAAAGAAATGAAACAAATTGTGAATGAAAACTTTAAAATTGAACGTAAAGTTGTAAGTCGCGATGAAGCAAAAGCATTCTTTAAAAATGATGAGTATAAATTAGAGTTGATCGATGCTATTCCTGAAGACGAAAATGTAACACTTTATTCTCAAGGTGAATTTACAGACTTATGTCGAGGCGTACATGTTCCTTCAACTTCAAAAATTAAAGAATTTAAATTGTTATCTACTGCAGGTGCTTATTGGAGAGGTGACTCAAACAATAAGATGTTGCAACGTATTTATGGAACAGCATTCTTTGATAAAAAAGAATTAAAAGCTTACTTGAAAGTATTAGAAGAAAGAAAAGAACGTGATCACCGTAAAATCGGTAGAGAACTAGAATTATTTACTACTAATCAAGATGTTGGTGCTGGATTACCTTTATGGTTACCAAATGGTGCAACAATTAGACGTGAATTAGAACGTTATATTGTAGATAAAGAAGTTGCAATGGGTTATGACCACGTGTATACACCAATTATGGCTAATGTAGATTTCTACAAGAGATCTGGACATTGGGATCACTATCACGAAGATATGTTCCCTCCAATGGATTTAGGTAATGAAGAACTTGTGCTTAGACCTATGAACTGTCCACATCACATGATGATTTATAAAAATAGTCGTCATTCATATAGAGAGTTACCAATTCGTATAGCTGAATTAGGTATGATGCATAGATATGAAGCAAGCGGTGCAGTATCTGGTTTACAACGTGTTAGAGGTATGACTTTAAATGATGCACATATCTTTGTTCGTCCAGACCAAATTAAAGAAGAATTTAAACGCGTTGTTAACATGATACTTGATGTGTATAAAGATTTCGGTTTCGAGGATTATAAATTCAGATTAAGTTATCGTGATCCAGAAGATAAAGAAAAATACTTTGACGATGACGAAATGTGGAATAAAGCACAAGCGGTTCTTAAAGAAGTAATCGATGAAATGGCTTTACCATATGAAGAAGCAATCGGTGAAGCGGCGTTCTATGGTCCTAAATTAGACGTTCAAGTTAAAACAGCAATGGGTAAAGAAGAAACACTATCTACTGCTCAATTAGATTTCTTATTACCACAAAAATTTGATTTAACTTATATCGGTAATGATGGTGAAGAACATCGTCCAGTTGTTATTCATAGAGGCGTAATTTCTACTATGGAAAGATTTACTGCATTCTTAATAGAAGAAACTAAAGGTGCATTCCCACTTTGGTTAGCACCAAAACAAGTGGAAATTATACCTGTAAATGTTGACTTACATTACGATTATGCAAGAGCATTAAACGATGAATTAAAATCTCAAGGTGTACGTGTTCATATTGACGACCGTAACGAAAAAATGGGATATAAAATTCGTGAAGCTCAAATGAAAAAAATACCGTACCAAATCGTTGTCGGTGATAAAGAAGTAGAAAACCAAGAAGTAAATGTACGTCGATACGGATCAAAAGATTCAAAAACAGTTGAAAAAGACGAATTCATCTGGAATATTGTGGATGAAATTCGACTAAAAAAGTAATAGCCTATTGAAATTTCTAGAATCATCGGGTATAGTTTTAATAGTGAAATTTAATTAAATATTCCTCAGTAATGAGTTAGAGGTTGCGATGTTCAAGAGTAATTATTCAGAAGCGAAATGGCGCGTATGTTGAAATAATGAAAGGGTGCATCGCCGAAACGAATCATATCCATAATATGATTTGTTGGGTCAGTGTTTAATAGATACTGGACTGTCACACTAAGTGATGTGCTACCAATTTGTATGGAATGTTCATATATCGGTCGCATATCTCTTGAGATATGCGACTTTTTTAGTGGCTCGATTGTGGAATGGAGAAAGGAAATAGCAATGAATCAAGAAAAATCAACGAACAATATTCAAAGGAAACTCAAAGATAGACATATCTCTATGATAGCCATCGGTGGTTGTATTGGTACAGGTTTATTTATGACTTCTGGCGGAGCCATTAGAGATGCTGGACCGGGTGGTGCATTACTAGCATATGCAATAGTTGGCTTGATGGTCTTCTTCCTTATGACATCATTAGGAGAAATGGCGACTTATTTACCAGTCTCAGGTTCTTTTAGTACTTACGCAACTCGATTTGTCGATCCTTCACTAGGATTTGCATTGGGATGGAACTATTGGTTTAACTGGGTTATTACAGTTGCAGCTGATATTACAATTGCATCTCAAGTTGTGAGTTACTGGGAACCACTAGAAATCATTCCATCATGGTTATGGAGTGTCATTTTTATGGTTATCATATTTGGTCTTAATGCACTTTCAGTTAGAGTATACGGGGAAAGTGAATACTGGTTTGCATTTATTAAAGTAGCTACAGTAATTATTTTCATTGGTGTAGGTTTATTAACGATATTTGGTTTACTAGGTGGCGAATACTTAGGATTTGATAACTTTGTAGCAGGTGATGCACCATTCTTAGGTGACTCGAACGTTAATACATTCTTACTTGTATTAGGTGTATTCTTAGTTGCAGGATTCTCATTCCAAGGTACTGAGTTAATTGGTATTACAGCTGGAGAATCTGAAAATCCTGAAAGAGCAGTACCTAAAGCGATTAAACAAGTATTCTGGAGAATTTTATTATTTTACATTTTAGCAATCTTTGTAATTGGTATGATTATTCCTTATACAAATCCAAACTTAATGGGTGGAGACGAAATTGCGAAATCACCATTTACACTAGTATTTGAGAATGCCGGTTTAGCATTTGCTGCTTCATTTATGAATGCTGTTATTTTAACTTCAGTATTATCAGCAGGTAACTCTGGTATGTATGCTTCAGTTAGAATGCTATTCTCAATGAGTAAAGATAAATTAGCATCACCAGTATTTTCAAAAACAAATAAATCAGGTGTTCCATACACAGCATTATTTGCAACAGCAGTAGTTGTTATACTTATATTTGCAATTGAGCATTTAAGTGGTGGCGCATACGAATATATTATCGCTGCTTCAGGTATGACAGGCTTTATTGCATGGTTAGGAATCGCAATCAGCCATTATAGATTTAGAAGAGCATTTGATCTACAAGATTATGATAAGACTAAATTAAAATATAAAGCTAAATGGTTCCCATTTGGTCCATTGTTCGCATTTGCTTTATGTGCGATTGTAATCGTAGGACAAGATGTTGATTTCATCCAAACTGGTGAATTCGAACCAAGAAGATTCTTTATTACTTATATGGGTATTCCTGTATTTTTAGCGTTTTATATTTTCCATAAACTAAAATATAGAACTAAAATGATTCCACTTGATAAAGTTGACTTAAGTCAAGATGTGGATATGAAAGAATTTGAAAAGAATATTAAATAAACATTGACATAAGGGTTTATAATTGGTAAGATAAGTTTTGTTGAATACGAAACGGACCAAGTAGAAGCATACCCGCTTCTCACCTGTAGTGACGCGTAAAGCAGTTAGCAGGTACAATAAACCTTTAAAGTTTATGGATGAGAACGGGTGCATTATGCATTCGTTCTTTTTTTCTTGGACGACTTCGTAAAATTCTAGGAGGTGTCAACCATAGCTAAAGATCAGACTCAAGTTAACGACAAAATTCGTGCAAAAGAACTTCGCCTAATTGGCCAAGATGGTGAGCAAATTGGTGTTAAATCTAAATATGAAGCCCTTGAAATGGCTGAACGAGTAGATTTAGACGTTGTAATCGTAGCGCCTAATGCTAAACCACCTGTTGCAAGAATTATGGATTACGGTAAATACAAATTCGAACAGCAGAAGAAAGAAAAAGAAATGCGTAAGAAACAAAAAGTAGTCAATGTTAAAGAAATTCGATTAAGTCCAACTATCGAAGAACATGACTTCGAAACTAAATTGAAACATGCTCAAAAATTCTTATCTAAAGAAGATAAAGTTAAAGTATCGATTAGATTTAGAGGTCGTGCGATCACGCATAAAGAAATTGGTCAACGTGTGTTAGAACGCTTTGCAGAATCTTGTAAAGACATAGCAACAGTTGAACAAAGACCTAAAATGGAAGGGCGTTCAATGTTCTTAATGTTAGCGCCAATTTCAAACGACAAATAAACCGAAATTATAGGAGGAAATCTCAATGCCTAAAATGAAAACTCATCGTGGAGCAGCAAAACGTGTTAAAAGAACTGGTTCAGGTCAATTAAAACGTTCTAGAGCGTTCACTTCACACTTATTCGCAAACAAATCTACAAAAGCAAAACGTAAATTGCGTAAAGCTTCATTAGTTTCTAAATCAGATACTAAACGAGTTAAACAAATGTTAACGTACGTAAAATAATAAACATAGCGGACTAATGGTCCATTTTAAGGAGGAATTATCATGCCACGTGTTAAAGGTGGAACAGTGACGAGAGCTCGTCGTAAAAAAGTTTTAAAATTATCTAAAGGTTACTTTGGTTCAAAACATACATTATATAAAGTTGCTAAGCAACAAGTTATGAAATCTGGTAACTACGCTTACCGTGACCGTCGTCAGAAAAAACGTGAATTCCGTAAATTATGGATTGCACGTATTAATGCGGCAGCTCGTCAAAACGACATCAGCTATAGCCGTTTAATGAATGGTCTTAAAGTAGCTGGTATTGAAATTAACCGTAAAATGCTTTCTGAAATCGCTATTTCAGACGAAAAAGCATTTGCTGAATTAGCTACTAAAGCTAAAGACGCTTTAGCTAAATAATTGCATTTCATTGTTGTATAAGCTGTCAATAAAGTTATTAACTTTATTGATGGCTTTTTTTATGAAATAATATAGTAGAAAGTGCGTCTTCTTTACGCTTCAAATTCGCTTTGATAAAATAGTGTAGAAATAAGAATAAGGAGTCTATTATGTCTAAATTTGATGAAATGATTACAGTAGTACCACGTAAATTAATATTTAAAGACGAAGCTTATCAATTTGATGGGTTTAAATCTATTCAAGATGAAGAAACTAAATATATTTATGAAACAATTAGTCAATTTGAAACAAAACGTCGTGGCGATATGGAAGAAGATCCTTCATATAAACAACTTATTTCATATTGTATATTAGAAAATGAGGACGACGAAGTACTTGTGTATGAAAGATTAACTGGTGGTGGCGAAAGCCGATTACATGGTTTAAGTTCAATAGGAGTAGGCGGTCATATGAATGATGTCCCTGAAGCTGTAACAGTTGAAGAGGTAATCAGAGAGAATGCTGCTAGAGAACTTGAAGAAGAAGTTGGTTTAAACAAACAAGATGTAGCTAACATGGAGTTAATTGGATTTATAAATGATGATCAAGATGAAGTAGGTAAAGTTCATATTGGTGTTGTTTTTAAATTAAAAGTTAATAAATCTAGCGTTGAAGCAGTTGAAACAGACACTTTAAAAATTAAGTGGGCTGATCAAACAGAATTGTTGAATCATAAGAATTATGAAACATGGAGTAGTCTAATTATAGATGGTATATACAGAAGAGGTGAGTAACCTTGAGTGAAATTATTCCATTTCCAAAATTAAAAAAACAACTGGTTAACAATATTAATCTTGCGATTCGAAATGAACAATTTGATGAAGCGTATGAATTGTTTGAAACGTATGAGCAACATTTTGAGATGGATGATGACCTATCAATAAAGAAATGTGAAGTCTTAAAATCTTGCGGTTACTATCTTGAATTGCGAGAAGAAGCGAGTATATTGCTCAATCAAGGTCATCCATTCTATGACAAAATAGTTATTTATTTTGTAGAAAGTTTATACTTTTTAGAACAATATCAAACGGTAGTTGAAATTATTAATCAAATTAAAGATGAAAATATCGAACATGCTACGAGAATGGCATTGCTACCTATACAAGATATGGCTAAAGAAAAGTTAAACCAAAGACAGTTGAAAGCTTCAGAGGTATTGAGAACATTTCAAGAAACACAATTTGAAGAACAAATTAATCTACTTATAGATTTAATTGATCATCACTTAGGTATATTTAATTTAACTTTAGCTCAAATTATTGAGAATGAAGTATTGCATCCTAATGTGCAAAGTTTAATATTAGAATATTTAAGATTAAGTGAATGGTCAGCTGAAGTTAAATTCAATAAAATAGATGAGAATATTACTGTTATACCGACTGAATTACCTGGTATAGAAAGAACAAATTTTACACAAAATATCATTCCTAAAGTAATTGATCAACTTGAAATTGATAGCCCAGCATCTATAGAGTTAGCTAAAAGTTTATTAAACCAACATGCCATTATTATGTATCCAATTACACTAAATGATATAAATGATGATGTTTTAGTTGCATGTTACTTGAAACTTTTATCAGAACGTTTTAATATAGACGCTAACTACGAAAGTGTGACTCAACAAGATTGGGACATATTCATTGAAGTCATTCAAAAATTGCAATGAATATAAACACTATAGTTGAAACATTAGAAAGCTATGTTATAATTAAAGAGTTGAAAATTTATAAAATTAGGATAATCACGGAGGTTTTTATTCATGACAGCAACATGGGAAAAGAAAGAAGGTAACCAAGGTTTATTAACTGTTACGGTTCCTAAAGAAGAAGTAGATAAAGGATTAGACAAAGCATTCAAAAAAGTTGTTAAACAAATTAATGTACCTGGTTTCCGTAAAGGTAAAATGCCAAGACCATTATTTGAACAAAGATTTGGTGTTGAATCATTATACCAAGATGCTTTAGATTTCATTTTACCTGAAGCATATGGTAATGCAGTAGAAGAGGCAGAAATCAACCCAGTTGATCGTCCAGAAATCGACGTTACACAAATGGAAAAAGGTAAAGAACTTATCTTTGAAGCAACTGTAACTGTTGAACCAGAAGTTGAATTAGGAGACTATAAAGGTCTTTCAATCGAGAAACAAGATCGTGAAGTAACTGACGAAGAATTCAATCAAGCAATTGAAGATGCAGTAAGCCGTCAAGCTGAATTAACAGTTAAAGAAGGCGAAATCGCTGAAGGAGACGTTGTTAACATTAACTTTGATGGTTATGTTGATGGTGAAGCTTTCGAAGGTGGTCAAGCAGAAGGTTATGATCTTGAAATTGGTTCTGGATCATTCATCCCTGGATTTGAAGAACAATTAATCGGTCTTAAAGCTAACGATAGCAAAGATGTTGTTGTCACATTCCCAGAAGAATACCACGCTGAAGAATTAGCTGGTAAAGAAGCTACTTTCAAATGTGAAGTTAACGAAGTAAAATCTAAAGAAATTCCAGAATTAGATGACGAGTTAGCACAAGAACTTGATGAATCAGTTAGCACAGTTGATGAATATAAAGAAAAATTACGTAAAGACTTAGAAGAAGCTAAAGTTAATCAAGCAGAAGCAACTGAAAAAGAAGAAGCTATTACAAAAGCTACTGACAATGCAAAAGTTGATATTCCAGAAGCTATGATTAATACAGAATTAGATCGTATGATGCAAGAATTTGAACAACGTATTTCTCAACAAGGTTTAAACCTTGAGTTATACTATCAATTCTCAGGTCAATCAGAAGAAGAACTTAAAGCACAAATGAAAGAAGATGCTGAAAAACGCGTTAAAACTAATTTAACTTTAAGAGCTATTGCTGATGCAGAGAATATCGAAGTATCTGATGCAGATGTTGAAGCTGAATTCGCTAAAATGAGCGAACAATTTGGATTATCTGTTGAAGATATTAAAGCAACATTAGGTAATAACGATATTTTAGTTAATGACCTTAAAATCCAAAAAGTTATCGATTTATTAGTAGCTGAATCAGCTGGAGAATAATAATTATTCGGTATTAAAGTAACTATAGTAGCAGAATATTTCTGCTACTATTCTTTTTTAGTCCGTTTAATTTGAAAAAGTAAAAAACATTTAGTATAGTCTAAAAAGAATAGGGGTGTAAAAATGTTTAAATTTAACGATGGTGAAGAAAACTTAAAATGTTCTTTTTGTGGTAAAGAACAGGATCAAGTTAAAAAACTTGTTGCTGGTAGTGGCGTATATATTTGTAATGAATGTATAGAATTATGTTCTGAAATTGTAGAGGAAGAATTAAAGTCACAAGAACCAGAACAGTTTACTGATGTTCCTACACCTAAAGAAATTATGGAACAATTAAATGATTATGTTATCGGTCAAGAAAATGCGAAAAAATCATTAGCTGTAGCTGTTTATAATCATTATAAACGTGTACAACAACCTTCTGAAAGCGAAGATGGTGTTGAATTACAGAAAAGTAATATTGCATTAATCGGACCTACTGGTAGTGGTAAAACATTGCTTGCACAAACGTTAGCTAAATCATTAAATGTACCATTTGCAATTGCAGATGCAACAAGTTTAACTGAAGCAGGTTACGTTGGTGAAGACGTTGAAAATATATTATTAAGATTAATCCAAGCAGCAGATTTCGATGTTGAAAGTGCTGAAAAAGGTATCATTTACGTGGATGAAATTGATAAGATTGCACGTAAATCAGAGAATACGTCAATTACACGTGATGTATCTGGTGAAGGTGTACAACAAGCGTTACTTAAGATCTTAGAAGGTACGACAGCAAGTGTACCGCCACAAGGTGGAAGAAAGCATCCAAACCAAGAGTTTATTCAAATAGATACAACAAATATTCTATTTATCCTTGGTGGTGCCTTTGATGGTATTGATGAAGTTATTAAACGTAGACTTGGTGAAAAAGTTATCGGCTTTAGTAGTTCAGGTGATGAAATTAGTGACGAAGAATCATTATTATCACAAATTAGACCAGAAGATTTACAGGCATATGGTTTAATTCCTGAATTTATTGGTAGAATTCCAATTGTAGCTAACCTTGAAACATTAGATGTTGATGCATTGAAAAATATTTTAACGCAACCTAAGAATGCGTTAGTTAAACAATATACTAAGATGCTTGAATTAGATGATGTTGAACTACAATTTGATGAACAAGCACTTACGGCTATTAGTGAATTAGCAATAGAACGTAAAACAGGTGCACGTGGACTTCGTTCAATTATTGAAGAAGCTTTAATCGATATTATGTTTGATATTCCATCTAGCTCTGATGTAAGTAAGGTAGTTATTACTGAAGATACAATTAGAGATCATAAATTACCAAACTTATATGATAGTGAAGGTAATTTAATCAATGATGAAAAAACATCAGCATAATCACATATGATTATAAAGGCTGAGACATGTTATTAACTGTCTCAGCCTTCTTTAATGTTTAAAAGTGATTTGATAGACCTATCGTTACTGTGTTTAAAATATAAGTAAGATAAGATATAATAAAAGAAACAAACTTGTAGGAGAAAACGATGAAAATTAATCCGAATAATGTAGATATTATAATCAGTGCAGTAGATCCAAAACAATATCCTGAGACTGGTTTGCCAGAAATAGCACTTAGCGGACGTTCAAATGTTGGGAAATCAACATTTATCAATACGTTAATTTCAAGAAAAAAAGTTGCAAGAACGTCATCGAAACCAGGTAAGACACAAACATTAAACTTCTTTAATATCGATGAGCAACTTATCTTTGTAGATGTGCCAGGTTATGGATATGCTAAAGTTAGTAAAAAACAAAGAGAACAGTTTGGTAAAATGATTGAGCAGTATTTAACAACTAGAGAAGCATTAAGATGTGTAATTCAATTAGTTGATATTAGACATAAACCGACTCAAGATGATGTGTTGATGTATAACTATCTGAAACATTTTGAAATACCAACTATAGTCATTGCGACTAAAGAGGATAAAATTCCTAAAGGTAAAGTACAAAAGCATTTAAAAATCATTAGACAAACCTTAGAATTAGATCCTGAAGATAAATTGATTAGTTACTCATCTTTAAACAAAGATAAGACAGACAATATTTGGGCATTATTGTCACAATTTATTTAAACAAATTACTCACATTTCTAGATTAGAAATGTTATAATTTAGACATTGGACATAAATTAATGGGGGCGTTAGAAGTGCATGTTGTTGTAGTAAGCGTAAACTATAAGACTGCAGATGTTGCAATGCGTGAAAAACTAGCTTTTAATGATCAAGAAATTGAGAATGCGCTTGTAACACTAAACAATCAAAAATCTATATTAGAATGTGTAATCTTATCGACTTGTAATAGAACTGAAGTATATGCTGTTGTAGATCAAATTCACACTGGTAAATATTATATTCAGTCATTTTTAGCAGATTGGTTTGATCAATCTTTAGATACAATTAAACAATATACAAATGTTTTAACTGAGAATGACGCAGTGGAACATTTATTCAGAGTAACTTCTGGATTAGACTCTATGGTTCTAGGAGAGACTCAAATTCTAGGTCAAATGAAAGACGCATTTCAAATTGCTCAAACAGAGGTTACAACCGGAACGATGTTTAACCGTCTGTTTAAACAAGCAATTACTTTAGCTAAACGTGCGCATCATGAGACTGATATTGCGTCAAATGCTGTTTCAGTTTCTTATGCAGCTGTTGAATTATCTAAAAAAGTTTTAGGTAAATTAGATAATAAGAAAGCATTAATCATTGGTGCAGGGGAAATGGCTGAGTTAGCTGTTGCGAATTTAAATGGTAGTGGCGTTAAAGACATCACTGTTTTAAACCGTACAGTAGCAAAAGCGGAATCTCTTGCGATGCAGTATAAAGGTGTAGCGAAAAGCATCAATGAATTACAATGTTCATTAATGGAAGCTGATATTGTGATCAGTTCTACTAGTGCGGAACATTATGTATTAACTAAAGATATGATGCGTGATGTAGAGCGTTTTAGAAGAAATAAGCCGTTAGTATTAATTGATATTGCGGTACCTAGAGATATAGACCCAGGTGTAAATGATTTAGATTCAATGTTTAATTATGACGTGGATGATTTAAACGGACTTGTTGATGCTAATTTAGCTGAACGTGAACAAGCAGCACGTGAAATTGAATTATTAATTGCTAAAGAAATTGATAAACACGATGAATGGGTAAATATGTTAGGTGTTGTGCCAATCATTACGGCATTAAGAGATAAAGCATCACATATACAACAAGATACAATGATGAGTGTTGAAAGAAAGCTTCCTGATATGACTGACAGAGAGCGTAAAGTTATTTCTAAACACATGAAGAGTATCGTCAATCAACTATTAAAAGATCCGATTACACAAGCAAAAGAATTATCAACGGACAAAAAATCAAAAGAAAAATTAGAATTATTCCAAGAAATCTTCAATATCTCAAGTGAAGTTGAGCGAATAAATGAAACTAAGAAAGAATTAAAACAAGATCAATTGTCTCCTAAAACAGTTGAATCTTAATACAAAATAATGGTGATGCTATGCAAGATGTAATTTCTGTACGTTTGCATGAAATAGTATTAATTATTTACATGATTTGTTTAGGGTGCTATTTTTATGACTTTATTCAAAAGAATTCTAAAGTTAGAAAGTTTGGGTATTATGCGCTAGGGATTGTTTGGATTTTTCAAACAATCTTTTTGTGCATGTATATTTTTACAACTAAACAATTCCCTGTACTTACAATTTTCGAAGGATTTTATTTTTATACATGGATGATTATCACTGTTTCATTAGTTTTAAATTATTTTAAATCCACAGATTTAACAGTCTTTATTATCAATTTGATTGGATTTGTATTTTTAGTTATTCATACATTTAGACCAGAACAGTATGACACAGAAAATACTGCTGCAAATATAATGAATGAATTACTTTTAATACATATTTCTTTAGCTATTTTAAGCTATGTTCTTTTTGCATTGAGTACATCACATGCAATTTTGTATTTGTTACAAAGAAAAAATTTAAAAGAGAAAAAATTTAATCAAAAGTTCTTTAGAATGGGCAGTATTGACCAATTAGAACAAAATGTATTTAGATTTACATTAGTAGGATTTTTAGTCTTATTAATTAGTTTAATACTTGGCATTCAATGGGGACTTATTATAATTGGTAGTGAAATATGGGTTGATAGTAAAGTAGTCGGTTCCTTAATTGTCTTACTACTTTATGGTATTTATTTATTTTTAAGAGTAAGAAAATCAATCAACACAAAAACGTTAGTTATAGCAAATATTATGATGTTTCTCGTGTGTATGATAAATTATTTGGTGGTCTCAAAATTTTCAGGATTTCATCAATGGTTTAACTAAACAATGGTGGAGGAAATTATGCGTAAAATTATTGTAGGTTCAAGAAAAAGTAAATTAGCTATGACGCAGAGTCAGCAATTTATAGATAAACTAAAAGAAAAACACCCAGATTTAGATATTGAAATTAAAGAAATCGTTACAAAAGGTGACAAAATTATTGATGTTCAATTATCTAAAGTTGGCGGTAAAGGATTATTCGTTAAGGAAATACAACAAGCATTATTCAATCATGAAATTGACTTTGCTATTCATTCCTTAAAAGATGTTCCAAGTGAATTACCTGATGAATTAACATTAGGATGTATTCCAGAACGTGAAAATCCATTTGATGCATATATCGCAAATAACCATGTCAAACTTGCAGATTTGAAACCAGGTAGTATTGTTGGTACAAGTTCATTAAGACGTGGTGCACAATTATTAGCAAAATATCCTCATTTAGAAATTAAGTGGATTCGTGGAAATATTGATACACGCTTAAATAAATTAGAAACTGAAGACTTCGATGCGATTATACTTGCTGCAGCTGGATTAAAACGTATGGGCTGGAGTGATGATATCGTTACTGAATATTTACAAGAAGATACGATGGTACCTGCTATAGGGCAAGGTGCACTAGGTATCGAATGTCGAAGTGATGATCAAGAATTATTAGATATTCTTAAATCAGTTCATGATGAGAATGTTGAAACATGTGTAACGTGTGAAAGAACATTCTTAAATGAAATGGATGGTAGTTGTAAAGTGCCAATAGCTGGTTACGCAACACTTGAAAATGATGAAATTTCATTTACAGGTTTAATCATGTCTCTAGACGGTAAAGAAAGATATGAATCAACAATAAAAGGAACTGACCCTGTTGAAATAGGTAAACAAGTTTCTGAAGAACTAAAAGCACAAGGTGCATATGAAATCATTAAGAAATTGAACGAAGAAGCATAATAAGGAGTCGTTAACATGAAGCCAATCATTGTGGTTACAAGTACAAGAACTGTTCAACGTGAAGATGTCGAAATTCGTCATTATCCGTTCATTGATATTGTTCCTATCAAATTTGAACAATCTTGTTTAAAACCACACTATGATTGGCTTATTTTTACGTCTGTAAATGCGATCAAAATATTTGAACCATATTTAAATCAAATAGAAGTCGATCGTATAGCAGTTATCGGTACAAAAACAAAAAAAGTAGCAGATCAGTACAACATCCCAGTGGATTTAATGCCAGATTCATTTACTCAAGAAGGTTTATTACATGAATTTAAAGATCAGTTCACAAATCAATCTATATTAATCCCGTGTAGTAAACAAGCTAGAGATAAACTGGCGAAAGAACTTATGAAATGGGATAATCAAGTACAAGTTCTGCATCTTTATGAGCCTGTTACAAATATAGAAAATGTTAGAAAAGTACATGAACTGATACAACAGCAAGAAATAACGCATGTTACTTTTTCAAGTTCATCAGCTGTTTCTAGTTATTTTGATAACTATAATCGAATTCCGGGCTCAGTTGAAGTTTATGTAATTGGTGCGATAACAGAGCGAAAGTTAAATACATATCATCAACCTTCTAAAGTAGCAGAAGAATACACATTAGAAGGCATGATAAATACAATTTTGAAAGAGGTAAAATCATGAAATTTGATAGACATAGAAGACTTAGATCATCTCAAGTAATGAGAAATATGGTGAAAGAAACGTATGTTCATAAATCAGATTTAATATATCCGATTTTTGTAATTGAAGAAGATAATATTAAAAACGAAATATCTTCAATGCCAGGTATTTATCAATTAAGTTTAAACTTATTAGAACAAGAGCTTAAAGAAGCTTATGATTTAGGCATTAGAGGTGTTATGTTCTTTGGTATACCAAATGAGAAAGATGCTTGTGGAACAGGTGCTTTTATTGATGATGGTATTATACAAAAAGCAACACGATTATCTAAAAGTAAATTCCCAGATATGTTAGTTGTTGCGGATACGTGTTTATGTGAATATACAGACCACGGACATTGCGGTGTAATAAACGAAGAAACAAAAGATGTAGATAACGATCAATCATTAGAATTACTTGTAAAAACAGCTGTATCACAAGCTAAAGCTGGGGCAGATATTATTGCGCCAAGTAATATGATGGACGGATTTGTCGCTGAAATTAGAGAGGGCTTAGATCAAGCCGGATTTATAAATATTCCTATTATGAGTTATGGTATTAAATACGCATCTAGTTTCTATGGTCCATTCAGAGAAGCAGCAGAAGGGGCACCTTCATTTGGTGATCGTAAGACTTATCAAATGGATCCAAGTAATCGATTAGAAGCATTCAGAGAATTAGAAAGTGATATTAAAGAAGGTTGCGACATGATGATTGTTAAACCAGCACTTAGCTATTTAGATATCATTAGAGATGTTCGTAATCGATCAGACTTACCAATTGTTGCATACAATGTAAGTGGAGAATACAGTATGACAAAAGCAGCTGCATTAAATGGCTGGATTGATGAAGAAAAAATCGTGATGGAACAAATGACGTCAATGAAACGTGCTGGAGCTGACATGATTATTACTTATTTTGCTAAAGATATTTGTAAATATTTAGACGGAGGAGACTACTAATATGAGATATGAACGTTCAATAAATGCCTATGGTGAAGCCGTAAATTTAATGCCAGGAGGCGTAAATAGTCCAGTACGTGCTTTTAAATCAGTAGATACACCACCGATTTTTATGGACCACGGACAAGGATCTAAAATTTATGATGTAGATGGTAATGAATACATTGATTATGTGTTAAGTTGGGGACCATTAATTCTAGGTCATACACATGAAAAAGTAAAAGCTGCATTACATGAAGCAGTTGATAAAGGAACTTCATTCGGTGCATCAACTGAACTTGAAAATAAAATGGCTAAACTTGTTATTGAACGTGTGCCATCTATTGAAATGGTAAGAATGGTTTCTTCAGGTACAGAAGCGACATTAGCTGCTTTACGTCTTGCTAGAGGATATACTGGCAGAAATAAGATATTGAAATTTGAAGGATGCTATCACGGTCATAGTGATTCATTATTGATTAAAGCAGGTTCTGGTGTTGCAACTTTAGGTTTACCAGATTCTCCTGGTGTACCAGAAGGCACAGCTAAAAATACTGTAACTGTACCATATAATGATATTGAAGCTGTAAAAGTTGCGTTTGAACACTTTGGTGAAGATATTGCAGGCGTTATAGTTGAACCAGTTGCTGGTAACATGGGCGTCGTGCCACCAGTTGAAGGCTTCTTAGAAGGTTTACGCGATATTACGAAAGAATATGGCTCATTACTTATTTTCGATGAAGTCATGACTGGATTTAGAGTTGGCTATAATTGTGCGCAAGGTTACTTTGGTGTAACACCTGATTTAACATGTTTAGGTAAAGTTATAGGTGGCGGACTACCAGTTGGAGCATTCGGTGGTAAGAGAGAAATTATGGAAGAAATAGCACCAGTCGGTAATGTATATCAAGCAGGTACACTTTCAGGTAACCCGTTAGCAATGACAAGTGGTTACGCAACACTAAGTGAATTAACTGAAGAAAGCTATCAATACTTTAATGAACTTGGAGATTTACTTGAAAAAGGTCTAAAAGAAGTGTTTGCGAAACATTCTGTTCCGATTACGGTTAATCGTGCAGGTTCAATGATCGGTTATTTCTTAAATGAAGGACCTGTAACTAACTTTGATGAAGCGAACTCATCAGATTTAGAACTATTCAGCAAAATGTATAGAGAAATGGCTCAAGAGGGCGTATTCTTACCACCTTCACAATTTGAAGGTACATTCCTATCTACTGCGCATACTAAAGAAGATATTGAAAAAACAATTCAAGCTTTTGATACAGCATTAGAAAGAATTACAAACGAATAAAACTTACCTCAAAATATAGAAACATAAATGATATAATCTTTTTGAGGTGTTAATCATGAATAGAAATAAATGGAACATTGTATTTGTATGCTTGTTAGCCATTATACTCGGTTTTGTGTTACAAAGTATTCACATGATATTACCTTGGATGTTTGGACCTATATTTGCGAGTTTAATATTGATTAAAGTATTAAAACGCACGATTAAATGGCCAGTATGGTTAGGTAATATCGGGTTATTGATATTAGGGATACAAATGGGCTCAACATTTACGCCTACTGTCCTTCATGATATTAAATATGAATGGCTACAAATTATATTAATGTCAGTATTTATCTTAATACTTGCGTTAATTGTATCAATAGCGTTTAGAAAAATTGCAAATGTGACTTTCGAAACGGCATTGTTAAGTGCAATTCCAGGTGCTTTAAGTCAGATGGTTATTATGGCTGAAGAAAATAAAAAAGCAGATTTGTTAATTGTTACACTGACACAAACATCTCGAATCATGTTTGTCGTAATATTAGTTCCAATTATTTCATCCATTTATGGTAATGATGGTACCGCGTCAGGACAAATTGAAAAGGCACCATCTATATTCACAGCGTTAGATTTCACAGGTCTATTTGTGCTACTAATCGGTATCATCGCTTTATATTTTATATTCTATAAATTGAAAGTGCCTGTGCCACAATTACTTGCACCGATATTTGTATTATTAGTATGGAATTTATATACGGGACAAATCTTTTCATTGGATTATCCAATCATTGTCGTTGCACAAGTATTATTTGGTATAAGAATTGGTGTTCAAATATCAGATTTAATCAATAATTTAACGAGAAAAACGATATTTGCTATCGCATTTCAAAATGTATCACTGATTATTGGTGCATTTGTACTAGTTTTTGTATTTGAGTTATTTATAGACGACAATATAAACGACTTATTCTTAAGTGCAGCACCTGGTGGTATGGCTCAAATTATCGTTGTAGCATTAGAAACTGGTGGAGATGTTGCGATGATATCAAGTTATCATATATTTAGGATATTCTTTATTCTGTTGATCGTTGCACCGTTAATTAAAATATTCTTAACAGCTCGAGCTAGAAAATATGGAAATTAAATTGAATCAATATTGACTTATATGGATTCTGCTTATATTATTAAAGTAATCGAATATTTATCAAGGAAGAGTAAATCATTGATTAATGATAGAGAGTGCATGGTTGGTGTAAATGCATATTAATGATGATTGAAGGTAGCCTTAAATTGAACGTTAATTGAAACTAAGTAGGTTAATGCGTGTGCGAGCGATAATCGTTAGAGTGCAATATAAGTGATTATATTGAATTTAGGTGGTACCACGGTTTAACCCGTCCTATTTATTAGGACGGGTTTTTTATATTATAAAGGGAGTGATTTTAATGGAAATGGAACCTAAGTATAACCCTAAAAAGGTTGAAGAAGGCCGTTATCAATTTTGGTTAGATCATAATTATTTCAAGCCAGGTGAAAATAAAGAAAAGGAAACATATACAATTGTTATTCCACCACCAAACGTAACAGGGAAGTTGCATTTAGGTCATGCATGGGATACGACTTTGCAAGATATTTTAACAAGAATGAAGAGAATGCAAGGCTATGACACATTGTATTTACCAGGTATGGACCATGCAGGTATTGCGACTCAAGCTAAAGTTGAAGGTAAGTTAAGAGAACAAGGTTTAACAAGACATGATTTAGGAAGAGAAAAATTCCTTGAGCATGCTTGGTCATGGAAAGAAGAATATGCTGACTTTATTAGAGCTCAATGGGCTAAATTAGGTTTAGGATTAGACTATAGCCGTGAACGTTTTACGTTAGATGAAGGCTTATCTCAAGCAGTTAAGAAAGTATTTGTTGATATGTATAACAAAGGTCTTATCTATCGTGGTGAAAGAATTATTAACTGGGATCCACAAACTAAAACAGCTATTTCTGATATTGAAGTTATTCACGAAGATATTACAGGTCATTTCTATCATATTAAATATCCTTTTAAAGACGGAGAAGGCGCAATTGAAATTGCAACGACACGTCCTGAAACGATGTTAGGTGATACAGCAATCGTTGTTAACCCAAATGATGATCGTTACAAACATTTAATTGGTAAATCCGTTATATTACCGATTATTGGCCGTGAATTACCGATTATTGGTGATGACTATGTTGATATTGAATTCGGTAGTGGTGCAATGAAAGTTACACCAGCTCATGACCCTAATGACTTCGAAATTGGTGAAAGACATCAACTTGAAAAAATCAATGTTATGAATGAAGACGGTACAATGAATGAGCTTGCTGGTAAATATAATGGTTTAGATCGTTTTGAATGCCGTAAACAATTAATCGAAGACCTAAAAGAAACTGGCGAATTAATCAAAATAGAAGAACATGTTCATTCTGTTGGTCACTCAGAAAGAAGTGGCGCAGTAGTAGAACCTTATTTATCTACACAATGGTTTGTTAAAATGGAACCATTAGCTAAACAAGCATTAGACAATCAAGATACAGATGGTCGTATTAATTTTGTACCAGAACGTTTTGAAGGAACATTCAATAGATGGATGGAAAACATTCGTGACTGGACAATTTCAAGACAATTATGGTGGGGTCATCAAATCCCAGCATGGTACCATAATGAAACAGGCGAAACTTACGTTGGTGAAGAACCTCCAGCAGATATCGAGAACTGGACTCAAGATGAAGATGTTCTAGATACATGGTTTAGTTCTGCATTATGGCCATTCTCAACATTAGGTTGGCCAGATGAAAACAATGAAGATTTCAAACGTTACTATCCAACTAATACGTTAGTAACAGGATATGATATTATATTCTTCTGGGTATCAAGAATGATTTTCCAAGGTCTAGAATTTACTGGTAAAAAGCCATTCAATGACGTTTTATTACATGGTTTAGTAAGAGCTGAAGATGGCCGTAAAATGAGTAAATCACTTGGTAACGGTGTTGACCCAATGGATGTAATTGATGAATATGGTGCAGATAGTTTAAGATACTTCTTAGCTACTGGTTCATCTCCAGGTCATGACTTACGCTATTCTACTGAAAAAGTTGAAGCGGTATGGAACTTTATCAATAAAATTTGGAATGCGTCTCGTTTCAGCATTATGAATATCGGTGAAGATTTCAAATTTGAAGATATAGATTTATCTGGTGAAAAATCAGTTGCAGATGAATGGATTCTTACACGTTTAAATGAAACAATTGCGAACGTTACGGATTTAAGTGATAAATATGAATTCGGTGAAGTTGGTCGTGTATTATATAACTTCATTTGGGATGAATTCTGTGATTGGTATATCGAAATGAGTAAAATACCAATGAATGGTGATGACGAAGCTAAAAAGCAAATGACACGTTCAGTATTGGCTTATACGTTAGATCAAACAATGCGTATGCTTCATCCATTAATGCCATTCGTAACAGAACATATTTGGCAAGCATTACCACATGAAGGTGAAACAATTATTCAAGCTTCATGGCCAGAAGTAAGACCAGAATTATCAAATGAAAATAGTAAAGTATCTATGCAACTATTAGTTGAAATCATTAAATCTGTAAGACAAGCACGTCGTGAAGTGAATACGCCAATGTCTAAAGAAGTACCAATTCACATTGAAGCTAAAGATGAAACAGTGAAAAAACAACTTTTAGACAATAAAGATTATTTAATGCGTTTCTGTAATCCAAGTGAGTTAGTAATTGATACGAAAGTTGATATACCAGAAAAAGCAATGACTGAAGTTGTATTTGGTGCGACAGTTGTATTACCTTTAGAAGGTTTAATTGACATGGATAAAGAAATAGAAAGACTTGAACAAGAACTTCAAAAATGGCAAAAAGAATTAGATCGTGTTAATAAAAAATTAAGCAATGAAAAATTCGTTGCAAATGCACCTGAAAAGATTATTAACGAAGAAAAAGATAAAAAAGTTAATTATCAAGAAAAATATGATGGTGTATTAGCAAGAATTGAACAACTGAAAGGCTAGGAAATCTTATGAATTATTTAGATAGTTTACACTGGATACATGAACGCACGAAGTTCGGTATTAAACCAGGCGTTAAAAGAATGAAGTGGATGCTCGACAAATTAGGTAATCCTGAAGAAAAGATTCAAGCAGTTCACGTAGTCGGTACAAATGGTAAAGGTTCAACTGTCAGTTATTTAAGAGAAGCCCTAGTAGCTAATAACTATGAAATCGGTACTTTCACATCGCCATTTATTGTCACTTTCAATGAAAGAATCAGTATTAATGGAACACCAATCACAGATGATGAATTGGTTGAGTTAGTTCAGATTGTTAAACCAATCTCTGAACGACTTGAATCTGAAACTGATTTAGGTCCAGCTACTGAATTTGAAATCATTACATTAATGATGTTTGTATATTTTGGTACAGTACATCCTGTAGACTTTGTTATCATCGAAGCGGGATTAGGTGCTTTAAATGATTCAACGAATGTATTTCAACCAATAATGACGGTGTTAACAAGTATTGGTTTAGATCATACGAATATTTTAGGCGATACGTATATGGATATTGCAAGAGAAAAAGCTGGTGTCATTAAACCAAGTGTTCCGCTTGTATATGCCATTAAGCCTAAAGATGCTTTACATTTCGTTAGAGAAGTAGTTGAGAAAAATTACAATAAAGGTCTAGAACTAGATCGCGATTTTCATGTACTGTCAGATGATACTGAATTTACGTATCGATATGGTAGTTATGAATTAGAAAACATTCAACTCAAAATGATAGGTCAACATCAGCATGAAAATGCTGCACTAGCGATTACAACGCTTATTGAAATGTATCAAAGAGGTATGATTCAATTAAACTTTAATACAATGATTGATGCGATAGAACATACAACATGGTCAGGTCGAATTGAAAAAGTTCAAGAAGAACCACTCATTTTAATAGACGGTGCCCATAATAGAGAAAGTATTGATGCGTTAGTAGATACATTAAAACAATACTATTCAGACAAAAAAATCGATGTATTATTTGCAGCAATAGATGGTAAGCCAATAGGGAAAATGATGAATAGCATAGAAGAAATAGCCAATAGATTTTATGTAACAACATTTGATTTTCCAAAAGCATTACCAATAGATGCAGTATACGATTATTTAGAGCACCACCATATTGAAAAAGTTCAAGACTATCCTCAATTTATTGAACAATACGACGGAGAATTACTCGTTGTAACAGGAAGTTTATACTTTATTAGTGAAGTAAGAAAATTATTTAAAGATTAATAAAAATGCCGGCAAATTCATCGACTTTGCCGGCATTTTTTTATGCATAGGTATGTTCTAATATTTTTTATGAAGAATTAATTATTGGATGTACTATCCTTATCTATTACAAAATTGTTATATATTTTATCATTAAATTCAATATCATGATAATTTTTTAATAAACGTTCTGTTTCATTAATTAATCGTGATAGTTCTTCATCAGATAATATATTTAAAGATTTTAGGTCTTCAAGTTCGGTACCTTCATGTACTAAACTTAAAATTTCTTCCGAAACATTATTTTTTTTTCAACTTATTCATTATGTAAGGTGTAAATAAAATATGCTCTGCATTTTCGATAGTTATGAGATTTAATCTAATTTGGTTAAATAGTCCATGCATTAGTCAATCTATATTTTAAATCATCTATCATATATCTCAATAACTTATATTTTTTAGGGTATTAAAACTTTATAAGAATTTTTAAAGTTAAACGATAGTATTAATAACGATTTTGTGACGTGCTGACGCCTGAGGGAATTGTATGAGTGAGAGACTACAGGCTCGAACCATACCCTAGGCAAGCATGCACGAACAAAATCGAAGATTTTTATATAATATTCAATATTTTCTGATAATAGTGTATGATGGTACTTATAAATAGGGGGGGATTAATTTGAAAGATATAGTTGGAAAATTTATAAGGTTCAAGAATCCTCATACATATGCTATATTGCTTTTCATTATTGCTATGAGTTGTTTACTGACTTATGTTATACCTTCTGGGGAATTTGACAGGAAGTCTGTTAATGACCGGGAAGAGGTTGTTTCGGGTACATATCATTTAGTAGATAGTGAACCTTCTGGCTTTTTAGAAATATTTAGATCAATACCTGAAGGATTAATCAGTGGTGCTGATATTATCTTTTACATATTTTTAGTTGGTGGTGCATTTGGCATTATTCATAAGACAGGTGCCATTACCAATGGCGTTAATGCCGCGATGAATAAGCTTGGTAAAAACGGTAAGTTAATGATTCCACTAACGATGTTCATTTTTTCATTGCTTGGTTTCTCTATAGGTTTAGCTGAAGAGACGATTATTTTTGTTCCAATCGGTATAGCGATTGCTAGAGCGGTCGGATATGATGCAATGACAGGTGCTGCAATGATTATCATGGGTGCTGCTGCTGGCTTTCTAGGCGGAATGCTCAACCCATTTACAGTTGGTGTTGCTCAACAGATTGCAGAAATTCCACTTTTTTCTGGATGGGAATTTAGAACAATTATTTATATTTGTGTATTAATTGTAGGTATTGCATACGTTATGTTTTACGCTCGAAAAGTTAAAAAGAATCCAAAGAAAAGTTTAGTATACGAGTTAGAGCAACAAGAAAAAGATCAAATCAAACCACAAGAAGAAATTGGTAGATTTACAAAGCGACAAATGTTTTGTTTAATTTTATTAGTCAGTGCAATATGTTTTAACGTATTTGGCATTTTTACATTTGGTTGGTCATTTAATGAAATGAGTGCCAATTTCTTACTAGTCGGATTATTGGCAGGTTTTATTGCTGGTCTAGGTTTTAACGGTACTTTCGATGCATTAATCGAGGGTATGCAGTCTATTTTATTTGGAGCATTAATTGTTGGCTTCGCTAAAGCAATCGTCGTTGTATTAGAAAATGGTAAAATTATCGACACAATTGTTTATTATTTAACAAATACAATTCAAGATTTACCAGCAAGTATTACGGTAGGGATGATGTTTATCATACAAATGGTCCTGAACTTCTTTATCCCATCTGGTTCTGGTCAAGCAATGACAACAATGCCGTTAATGGTGCCAATTTCTGATTTATTGAATATCAATAGACAAATGGCTGTACTTGCCTTCCAATATGGTGATGCAGTAAGTAATAGTATTTTCCCAACATCAGCTTCGTTAATGGGTGGATTAGCTGTAGCAGGTATTTCTTATACAACTTGGGTTAAATTTATTTGGAAGTTATTATTACTTTGGGTAGTTATATGTTTAGTTGGTATTTTTATCGCGTTAGCCCTAGGTTATTAAAATTTTAAAAATTATACAAAACTTGAAAAACACATGCTATCTTTAGATGTTTTTCAAGTTTTTTTAATGGATTTATAAAGCGTTTAAAAGTATTAGAACTATTTACTAACAAAATGCGATTATAAATATTGAGGTGTTATTTGGTATATTAATTAATATCAAAAAGGAGTTAAAAACATGTTCAAAATGTTTATATTCGGTGCAATCATTGCAAGTTATATGTATCAACTTACGGGTGTGAAGAAAGTGAACTTTCATTTGTTAACGAAGCGTTCTGTTTGTGAATCCTGTTTTACATCACTTAAACCGATAGATTTAATACCCATTGTAAGTTATGTAGCATTACGCGGTAAATGTCGTTATTGTAAGAAGGATATTCCAATAAGTTTATTAATTTGTGAAGTCCTTTTAGGCATACTATTTCTTATTCCCATTCTTTCAACAGTTCAACTAAATCCTCTTTTGTATTACTTCTTAATTATCTTTTTAATACCTTTATCTATTTATGATTTTCATCATTTTGTCATTCCGAATCATATGCTCATTATTATATTAGTATGTAGCATTTATTTATTTGAAATAACGCGAGAACAAATTTTTTACGCACTGTTTATCATATTAATTTTGCATACATTATATTTCATATCAAGGGGAGGGCTAGGTTATGGAGATATTAAATTATTTTCGTTACTAAGTTTAATTTTGACGATATCACATTTTATATTATGTTTTATGTTTACTTTTATATTTGCGGGTGTATTGATCACACTTTATGTATGTATCACACGAAATAAAATTCAAAAAGTACCACTCGTTCCTTTTATGACACTTGCAGTTATATTTGTACAATTATTCCAAATTCAACTTAATGATTATTTTTTAGGAGGCTACTATGGTTATTAAAATTAAAGATTTACAACATGAAGATAAACCGAGAGAAAGACTCAAATCATATGGTCCAGATAAATTAACAAATAGAGAACTATTGGCGATCATTATTAATTCAGGAAGCAAACAATACTCCAGTCTAGAATGTGCGAATAAAGTATTAAATTTAGTTGAAAATACTAGAGAGCTAAGACATTTAACGTTATCTGAATTGCTAAGTGTTAATGGCATTGGGGAATCTAGGGCAATTACAATTCTAGCAGTTATTGAATTAGCTAAAAGAATGCATAGCAATACTGTTCTCGACAAAGTAGAAATCAATGAACCACAAGATGTTGCAGATTATTTAATGGAAAAATTAAGATATTTAAAGCAAGAACACTTTGTCGCTTTATTATTAAATACAAAGAATCAAATTATACATGAACAATCGATTTTTATTGGATCGTTAAATATGGCAGTTGTTCATCCGAGAGATTTATTAAGAGAGGCAGTTAAGCATTCTGCCGCTTCAATTGTCATTGCACATAATCATCCAAGTGGTGATCCGACGCCATCATTAGAAGATATTAAAACAACAAAGCGAATTTTATATTGTTGTGATTTAATGGGTATCGATTTATTAGATCATATTATCATTGGTGATGGAGAATTTATTAGCATATTTGAAAATGACTATATCATGCGTGAAGACTTAGAAATTAATAATATAACTGAATGATTCAATGTTATAATGTAATTAAAAATGAGTAAGGAGTTTTTATTTTGCAAATCATAACGTTCATATTTGTCGTATTACCGTTACTATTTATCATTTCTTTATTTCAACGTAAGAAAAAGCGACCAATTGTTAGAAAAGACTATGGCATCACGTTGGTGTTAGGCATCATTGGTGTTTTCTTAGCATCCATTATTATTACTTTAACAAAAGATGGTTCTGCACTTTCAATGAATTTAATACTTGGTTCAATTGTGGCAGGAATTGCTTGGGGTATTCTCGTTTCAATTACATTATTCATTTTAAACAAAATATTAAACAAATAAATAAAATTGTAAATTTTCGGATATTATATTGACAATAATTTTTGAAAAGGCTATCATTAATTTAAATTTATGAGAGAGGAGGTAGTGACTTATGAGAAACATCAGAAGAAGATTTTATAAACAAACAACATCATACATCACTACCCCTACGTTAAATATGAAGCATTAGGGAGTAGTATATTCACTTCCTTTAGAATGTATTTTAAGCACACGCTTTCTTTAAGGATGCGTGTGCTTTTTTGTGTTTAATGTTAGGGGTTAAGGGGGGACAACATGTTTCAAGCAATTAAAAAGTTAATGTGGTTTTTTAAAGATCATTGGAAGAGATATTCGATTGCAATTATTCTATTGCTAATTGCGAACGTTGTAGAAGTATTGCCACCATGGATAGTAGGGCAGACTATAGATAAGATAAGTGACCATTCTTTGACTGAACAAATATATCATCAATTAGTAATTATATTTATAATTGTATTAATTTTAGCTTATATCGTGAATTATATTTGGAGAACTCTAATCTTTTCAGGTTCTCAAATACTTGAATCAATTATGAGACGTAAACTGATGCAAAAATTTTTATCTATGAGTCCAACATTTTTTGAGAAAAATCGAACTGGAGATTTAATGGCGAAGTCTACAAACGATTTGAATCAAATTAGAAATACTGCAGGGATAGGGATTTTAACTTTAATCGATTCTACGACATTTATGGGAACGATTATATTAACGATGGGTATTACAGTGTCATGGAAACTTACTTTATGTGCACTGATTCCATTACCTTTACTAGCCATATTAGAAATTGAATTAGGTAAAAGAATCCATAAACGATATTTAATATCACAAAAATCATTTGGTGATATGAATGATAGTGTACTTGAATCTATTGAAGGTGTACGTGTCACAAGAGCGTATGTTCAAGAAGATAAACTCAACAAAGATTTTAAAAATATGACTGAAAGTGTCGTAGAAAAATTTATGAATGTTGAAAAGATGGATGCATTTTTTCAACCAATAACGATTATTATAACGGCTATGAGTCAAGTTATCGGAATAGGTTATGGAGCCTTTCTCGTTAACAGTGGAGAAATGACAATCGGTGGTCTGATTTCATTTACCGTATATTTAAATATGCTCGTATGGCCAATGTTTTCAGTTGGTATTTTGATAAATATTATGCAAAGAGGAAATGCGTCTATAGATCGTGTTGAAGAAACTTTAAATGAAGTGGAAACAGTAATTGATTTAGAAAATAAAGGCATACCTTCACATGATATAGGTATGAATTCCGTTGTATTTAAATATCCATCGAGCGAATCCATTAACTTAAACAACATCAATATCATACTAGGTAAAGGTGAAACTTTAGGTATTGTTGGTGCAACTGGTTCTGGTAAAACAACGTTAATCAAACAAATTTTGAAAGAATATCCTACTGGTGATGGAGAAATCGTACTTGGAGATACTAATATTAATCAAATTTCAAAAAGTGATTTAAGAAGTTTAATTGGTTATGTATCACAAGAAAATATATTATTCTCTAGATCTATTAGAGATAACATTAGATTTGGTAAATCGGATGCTACTGATAATGAAATCGAAGAAGCGATCAAATTAGCATATTTTGAAAAAGATATCGAACGTTTACCTCAAGGATTAGAAACATTAGTAGGAGAAAAAGGTATAGCTATTTCTGGAGGTCAAAAACAAAGAATAGCGATTGCTAGAGCATTGATTATGGATCCTAAAATATTAATTTTAGATGATGCACTATCGGCTGTTGATGCAAAAACTGAAAAGAAAATTATACAAAACATACAAAAGTATAGACAAGGTAAAACAACCATTATTGCGACACATCGATTATCTGGTGTTAAACATGCAAATCAAATTGTTGTAATGGACCATGGTGAAATCACAGAGTCAGGAACGCATGACCAATTACTCCAATTGAATGGTTGGTATAAATCTCAATTTGAAAGACAACGGTTGAAGGAGGTGTATAGCAAGTGAGTATTATAAATCAACTCTTTCCATTTGTTAGCAAATATAAGAAAAGATTCATCATTGGAATTGTTATTTTAATTGGAGCAGTGGGGTTTGAATTATTAGGTCCATTGGTCGCGATGTATATTATTGATCATTATGTTAAAACATCTGCTTCACAAATTATACAATTACGACCAGTGCTACTATTATTGAGTTTGTTCTTTGTAGTGTCACTTATTCATGCAATATTAAGTTATTTTCAAACACTCGTTCTTCAACGTGCTGGCTCAGATGTTATTAAAGAGTTAAGAATTAAGCTCTTTGAACACGTTCAAAAGTTGCCGATAAAATACTTTGATAATTTACCAGCTGGAAAAGTAGTAGCTAGAATAACGAATGATACACAAATGATACTCGAACTATTCACTGTTATATTACCAAACTTTATTTCGGCTTTTATCACGATGATAGGTGTCATTATTGCGATATTCTTTATTAATATTAAAATTGGATTTGTCGCACTTATAACAATACCTTTCGTTATACTTTGGTTATTGTGGTACAAAAAAGTAACAGGTAAATACAACTATGTCATTCGAGAAAAAAACAGTGATATGAATGCACTTATCAATGAATCTATAAATGGTATGAATATCATTCAAGCATTTAAACAAGAAAAACAAATTATGAATGATTTCGATGAAATGAATCAAGCGTATTTAAACAATTATAAGAAAATTATACAATTTGATTCACTGACAGAACATAATTTGTTAAGTACGATTAGAAGTATTGTGTTTTTAATGTTGATTGTCGTATTTGGAACACAATTTCTAAATTCTTCAGTCGCAATTTCAGTCGGTACGTTATATATACTTGTAAATTATATAACAAGATTGTTTGATCCATTGTTTGGTGTATTAAATGTATTGGGGCAATTAGAACAAGCAAGAGTTTCTTGCGTAAGAGTATTTGAAATGATGAATGTATCTGAAGAAAAGATGCCAGAACTTAAAATTCAGCTGCCTGAAAAAATAGAAGGTCATGTTCATTTTAAGGATGTATCGTTTGCTTATAATGAAGGTGAATATGTATTGGAAAATATCAATTTAGAAGTCGAAAAAGGACAGACAATTGCGTTAGTTGGACATACAGGATCAGGGAAAAGTTCTATCATGAATTTACTATTCAGATTCTATGATCCTACTGATGGAACAATTGAAATTGATGATGTACCGACCATTAAGACTGATAAAAGAGATATGCGTAAACATATGGGCATTGTATTACAAGACCCATACTTATATACAGGGACTATTTTATCCAACATTACATTAGATGATCCTAAAGTAACACGAGAGAAAGGTGTTGAAAGTTTAAATGCAGTAGGTGGAGATAGAGTGTTAGAACACTTTAAAAAAGGTATTGATGAACCAGTTATTGAAAGAGGTCGTACATTAAGTTCTGGACAACGACAAATTATATCATTTGCGAGAGCACTTGCATTTGATCCGGAAATTTTGATTTTAGATGAAGCGACATCAAGTATTGATTCTGAAACGGAAGAAATTATACAAAAAGCAATGACTGTGTTGTCTAAAGGGCGAACATCATTTATTATTGCACACCGACTTTCAACAATTAAGAATGCTGATCAAATTATTGTTCTTGATAAAGGTCGCATCATTGAAAAAGGCAATCATGATGAGTTAATCAAGTTAGAAGGACAATATTACAAAATGTATCAAATGCAGTCTTTATCAGATTAATCATGCTAAACAAAAACAATGGCCTGGGATACATTATCCCAGGCCATTGTTTTATATTTTTTAAACTCATCATTGCGGTCACATAAAGTAAAGTACGCCTTGATATATGAAGTAAATAACTAAAGCGATGATTGCTAATTTTATTACTACTCTTAATAATCCAACGAAAAATCTAAAAAAGATAATTAAAAACAAGATAGCTAAAAATATATATATTAATTCCAAATTTATCACCTCTTGAATTCATTATAAAGAATAAACTCATTAAATACATCAGACTACAGAATGATTAAAGGTTTAGGTCTAAAGCCCGATGATGTTATTTGAGCAATTTTCGTATAATATAAATGAATGAGAGGTGTCTATAATTTTGAGATGGTTATTTAGATTAATTAGAAATTTATTAGCGTTATTAGCAATTGTCATTATCATTGTTATTGTATATAGAAACGTACCAGCATTGAGTGATTTAAACCCATTTGATAATAGTAATGAACAAACAACTGAAGAAATGGCTCCACAACATGCAAATGCAACTTATAAAATTGAAGATAATCCATTGTTACAAAATGTGCCATTAGGTCAAACTAAACAAGCATTTAATTGGATCAATAAAAGTGAATTCATGGATGTTTCAGGACTAGAACGTATGGGATATGACGACAACTATGTTGCTGGGCAAAGAGGAACAGAGTATATCTTGTATAAATTTGGTGAACCAAAGATGTATGTTTATCAAACAGAGCAAGATTTAATGAATGATTTAAGTGCTATGCACTCAAATATAGAATTATTACCTAAAACTGCATATTAAATTTTTATTTCGGCAGTCTCTTACTTTATTTAAAGTGCTGTGTAGGCTAAAATAGTAATATCATTGTTAATGAGTCATTTGAAGATTAAGAGGTGTTTGGATTGTCGAATTTTTTAAAAAATAATAAAATAATGATTTTTCTAATTTCTATGGTTTTATTAATTGTAATTGTTGGTTATTCAGTGAGAGCACAATCTGCATCGCTTAGTGAACAATATGCGAGTGATACATCATCGTTTGGTGGAAGAATCGTATCTTATCCAGTTACTTTTGTTTCTGATTTCTTCTCTGGAATTTTCACTTCAGACGAAGACGTTGATAAACTAAAAGAAGAAGTAAAAAGTACAGATCAAATTAAAGCTGATAAAGCAAGATTAGAAAAAGAAAACAAAGCCTTAAAAAAAGAATTGGATATGAAGGATATTTCGCAATTCAATCCAATATCAGCTACTGTAATCGGTAGAAGTCCGGATCAATGGATGAATACAATCATTATTGATAAAGGGAAAAAGAGCGGCATGAAAGAAAATATGGCTGTCATTACGAGTGAAGGTCTAGTAGGTAGAATTAAAAAAGCAAACCAATTTTCTTCACAAGTTGAGTTAATATCTACAAGTGTTAAAACAAGTAAGCTTTCAGTAGATATACAGCAAGATGATGATAATATCTTTGGTATGATTAATCGATATGATGAAGATAAAGATTTACTAGTTATTAGTGATATCGATAATAAATACAGTATCAAAAAAGGCTCTAAAGTTGTAACGAATGGTTTAGGTGACCAACTTCCTAAAGGTATATTAGTAGGTAAAGTTGAGAAAGTAGAAAATGATGAATATGGATTATCTAAAGTCGCATATATTAAGACATCTACAAATATTAAAGATTTAAACCATGTATACGTTGCTAAACGTGATCCAGAAACGATACCTTCATCTGATGAAAGTGGTGAGGAATAATGAGATTTTACGTTATTCCTTTAATTGGTGTCTTATTATTTTACTTAGATTCATTATTAACACGTTTATCACCTTTAACTTTATTTAATGAGACATTTATAATCGTACCTCGATTAACATTTTTGTACTTACTCATAATTGCTGTATACAAAAATCCTAAAGTTGCTATTATTTTAGCAATCGTTACAGGTATTTTTACAGATATATATTATGGCGGTATTTACGGTGTCTATACATTTGGATATGCAATTTTTGTCATTATGATGGATAAATTATTTAAAGTATTTTATAGAGATATTTTGATGATGGTTATACTCTTAATATCTTCAGTTGTATTACTAGAAATATGGGTAATGGTTTTTTATGGATTTTTAGGCATTGCTTCTATCAATATAGGCAGTATTATTCTATTCAGATTAATTCCAACTGTCGTATTTAATTTGATATGTTTAATTATCATTTTCCCATTTGTATTAAAATTATTAGAAAGAAATACTAATTAATGAAAGATTATTGACATCAATAGCTGTAGGTGGTAATCTATTGAAGTTGAGTAGTTTTTAGCTACATACAACCGCTCGATCATAGGTCTTAAAGTACGTATGTCACCTATGAATGGCGTGACTTAAAAAATTAGGAGGTGCAAGTATGTTTGCTATAATTGAAACTGGCGGAAAGCAAGTTAAAGTAGAAGAAGGTCAAACAATTTGGGTTGAGAAATTAGACGTAAATGAAGGTGATTCATTCACATTTGACCAAGTATTATTTGTAGGTGGAGATTCAGTTAAAGTTGGATCACCTGTTGTTGAAGGTGCTTCAGTTACTGCTAAAGTTGAAAAACAAGGACGCGGTAAAAAAATCACTGTATTCAAATACAAAGCTAAGAAAAACTACAAACGTAAACAAGGTCATCGTCAACCTTACACTAAATTAACAATCGAAAAAATCAACGCATAATTTATGATTAATGTAGATGTTAGTTTGAATCAAGAAGGGCAAGTTACAGATATTGAAATGTCTGGACATGCTGATTCAGGTGAATACGGTAAAGACTTAGTCTGTGCCGGTGCTTCAGCAGTTGTCTTTGGTACAACAAATGCTATCATTGGATTAACTGATGAGTCGCCTGATATAGATTACAGTGACGACGGTGGATATTTTCATATACGTAGTGTAAACTTAGAAAATGAACAAGCGCAAATATTATTACAAGGCCTTATCGTTTCTTTGAAAACAATCGAAGAAGAATATGGGCAATATATTAAACTAAATTACAAGTGAGGTGTAACTCATGTTAAAATTAAACTTACAATTTTTCGCATCGAAAAAAGGGGTAGGTTCTACAAAGAACGGTCGTGACTCTGAATCAAAACGTTTAGGTGCTAAACGTGCTGACGGTCAATTCGTTACTGGTGGTTCTATTCTTTATCGTCAACGTGGAACTAAAGTTTTCGCTGGTGAAAACGTAGGTCGCGGTGGAGACGATACATTATTCGCTAAAATCGACGGCGTTGTTAAATTCGAACGTTTTGGTCGTGACAAAAAGAAAGTATCTGTATACGCAGCTGCTGAATAATCTTTATATTTAGATGAGGCTGGGACATGTATAATTGTCCCAGCCTCAATCATTATGTTGGCAGTTATTTATATAAGCATGAATATTGTGATTTATATATAAAGAAGGTATTCAGAAATGCAGTTTCTTTTTTTATTCATAATATTAAAATGTTATAATGAGTGTTATGAATAACGATAATAAAGGTGATGGAATGAATAATTTAGATGTGTATTTAAAGTCTAGACATGATTTTGTGAATCAGTTCCAATTGTTATATACATATAAACAGTTAGGAAAACATGAAGAGGTTGATTTATTAATTGATGAATTGTACAAAAATCTCAAGCAAGAACAGTTGTTTTTAAATGCACCGTGTAGAAAATTTGTTCATAATGTATTTGAATACAAACTATCTTTGTCAGGCTCTAAATGGACATTTGAAATTGACAACTCAAATATCGATTATTATCAAAAAAACTTAGAAAGAACAGATAATACTTTAACAAATATATTTAATGATTTGAAGTATGTTGTGATTAACGATATGGATGAAAAAAATATTCACATTAGTCTTACAGTAGAAGAAGAATTTGTCACAATGCTTGTTTGGTTAAGTGCGACTAATCAGGATCTTAATCAAATTGAACAATCATTTTCTAAATATAACGTTGAAGTTTTATCAGAAAGTCAAAATCATATAGAATTAGAATTTTTTATTAACATAAAAGAAATAGAGGTGTAAACATGTTTATAGATCAGGTCAAAATATCGTTAAAAGCCGGTGATGGCGGTAACGGTTTAGTAGCTTTTCGTCGTGAAAAGTATGTTCCATTTGGTGGACCAGCAGGTGGCGACGGTGGTAAAGGTGCGTCAGTCGTATTTGAGGTAGATGAAGGTTTACGTACTTTATTAGACTTTAGATTCCAACGAAAATTTAAAGCTGATAAAGGTGAAAATGGACAAAGTAGTAATATGCACGGTCGTGGAGCAGACGACTTAGTATTAAAAGTACCACCTGGTACAATTATTAAAAATGCTGAAAATGAAGAGATTTTAGCTGACCTTGTTGAACATGGTCAACGCGCTACAGTTGCTAAAGGTGGCCGTGGTGGAAGAGGTAACTCAAGATTTGCTTCAGCAAGTAATCCGGCACCAGATTTCTGTGAAAATGGTGAACCTGGTGAAGAACTTGAAGTCATGTTAGAACTTAAACTTATGGCAGATGTAGGTTTAGTTGGTTATCCAAGCGTTGGTAAATCAACATTATTATCTATCGTTTCCAAAGCAAAACCAAAAATCGGTGCTTATCACTTTACGACAATTAAACCTAATTTAGGTGTTGTCCAAACAAATGATGGTAGAGGATTTGTAATGGCGGATTTACCAGGATTAATAGAAGGAGCTTCTGAAGGTGTTGGTTTAGGCCATCAATTCTTAAGACATATTGAACGTACAAGAGTAATTGTTCATATAATTGATATGAGTGGTATGGAAGGCAGAGACCCATATGAAGATTATGTTACAATTAATCAAGAATTAAAATCATATAATGAAAATCTTTCTAGAAGACCACAAATTGTTGTTGCGAATAAAATGGATTTACCAGATTCAGAAACACAATTAGAAATGTTTAAAGAACAACTTCAAGAAGATGTTAATATTATTCCCATTAGTACAGTTACACGTCATAATGTAGATAAACTACTATATCAAATTGCTGATTTATTAGATGAAACTGAAGGAATGGACTTCGATTCAGTCGAGGAAGAAACTGGCGTACATCGTGTTGTCTATAAACACGAGAAATCACGAGATCATTTTGTTATTACAAGAGATGACGATGGTGCCTATGTTGTATCAGGTAATTCGATTGAAAGATTATTCAAAATGACGGACTTTAATCGTGATGCAGCAGTTAGAAGATTTGCAAGACAAATGCGTTCAATGGGTATTGATGATGCCTTAAGAGAACGCGGTGCTTCAAATGGTGATATTGTAAGAATTTTAGGTGGAGAATTTGAATTTGTCGAATAGGGCGTGTTCCAATTGAAAAAATCAAATGAATCAACAAAAAGGTTTTATTTAATCAGAGAAGATGTTTTGCCAGAGTCAGTGCAAAAGACAATCAAAGTTAAAAATGCATTATTAAAAAATAATAATTTAACGATTTATGATGCAGTTAAAGAATTTAATTTATCTAGAAGTGCTTTTTATAAATATAAAGATACAATATTTCCAATTGATAGATTAGAAGAACAGACCAAAAATTTAACGTTAATTTTATATGTACAAGATGAAGTGGGGATGCTCGCAACTGTCTTGAATAAAATTGCTGAAGTTAAAGGTTCTGTACTTACCATACATCAAAGTCTACCAATAAAGGATAGAGCAACGATTACAATTTCTCTTAATGCTGCAAATATTGAGTTATCATTAGAAGAGTTAATGGATGCAATTAAAGAAAGTCCATATGTTGATGAAGTAGAAATTATTGGAATGAGTATGTAAAGGAAGTTGTCTAAATGTATGCATATATAAAAGGAATCGTTACACAATTATATCCTTCTCATATTGTAGTTGAGGCAAATGGTATAGGTTATGAAATTCAAACACCTAACTCATATCGTTTTCAATCTCAATTAGATAAAGAAACGCAAGTATATACACAATTAATTGTGCGTGAAGATGCCCAATTATTATATGGATTTGTGAATCTTGAAGAAAAGGATATGTTTTTAAGCTTAATTAAAGTGACAGGTATTGGACCGAAGTCAGCTTTAGCAATTTTAGCGACAAGCACGCCTAATGAAGTAGCAATTGCTATAGAAAATGAAAATGAATCATATTTAACAAAGTTTCCAGGTATCGGTAAAAAAACAGCAAGACAAATTATTCTTGATTTAAAAGGGAAATTAATCATCACAGAAGAATCTGAGTTATTCCCAGAAAGTAAAGATGCCGGTAAAGATGTATTAGAAGAAGCATTGTTAGCTTTAGAAGCATTAGGTTACTCTAAACGAGAAATTACAAAAGTTAAGAAGAACCTAGAAAAAGAATCATTTGATTCAGTAGATGCTTGTGTTAAAAGAGGTTTAGCATTACTTATTCAGTAAATGAGGTGATTTTTTGGATGAGCGATTAATGGATGAACATGGGCACGAAGATGATATCCAAAGTGAACTTTCATTAAGACCAGATACTTTAAATCAATATATTGGTCAAAACAATATAAAATCAAACTTAGATATATTTATTAAAGCTGCTAAGTTAAGAGAAGAACCTTTAGATCATTGTTTACTTTACGGTCCACCTGGTCTAGGTAAGACAACTTTAGCGCATATTATATCTAATGAGATGAATGTTAATTTACGAACTGCAAGCGGACCTTCTATTGAAAGACCCGGTGATTTAGCAGCCATACTTTCTGCGCTACAACCTGGAGATGTACTTTTCATAGATGAGATACACCGATTAAGCAGAGTTGTTGAAGAAGTGTTATACCCTGCTATGGAAGATTTCTTTTTAGATATCGTTGTTGGGAAAGGTGAAGAAGCTAGAAGTATTAGAATCGATTTGCCACCATTTACGCTAGTAGGTGCTACAACGCGTGTAGGGAGTCTTTCAGCACCTTTGAGAGATCGTTTCGGTGTGCATCTTAGATTAGAATATTATGATGATAATAGTTTACAAGAAATTATAAAGCGTACTGCTGAAGTATTTGAAGTAGACATTGATCAAAATAGCACGGTTGAATTATCTAAACGAAGTAGAGGGACACCTCGTATAGCAAATCGTTTGTTACGTAGAGTGCGTGATTTTGCTCAAGTAGAAGGTGACGAAGCTATTTCTATGGATATTACAAAGCATGCTTTAGACTTGTTGCAAGTAGATGAAGAAGGACTTGACCATATAGATTATAAAATTATGCACTGTATCCTGAATAATTATAAAGGTGGTCCAGTTGGATTAGATGCAATAGCAGCTACGATAGGTGAAGAACGTATAACACTTGAAGACGTTTATGAACCTTATCTTATCCAAAAAGGATTTATAGAAAGAACGCCAAGAGGTCGTCGTGCAACTGCATTAAGTTACGATCACTTCGACATTAAAAAGGATTAGGAAAGAGGCAAAGTTTGTGAATATTGAAGATTTCGATTTTGATTTACCTGAATCATTAATTGCACAAACACCACTGTTAGATAGAGAAAGCAGTAGGTTATTAAAATGTAATAAAGCAACAGGTGAATTGGAAGATTTAACGTTTAAAGAAGTTGTCAATCAACTTTCACCAGGTGACTGTTTAGTATTAAATGATACGAAAGTGATGCCAGCAAGATTGTTTGGTATCAAAGAAGAAACTGGTGCAAAAGTAGAAATGCTGATGTTAACGCAACAAGAAGATAACGAATGGGAAGTATTAATTAAACCAGCTAAACGTATTAGAGTTGGTCAATCTGTTTCATTTGGAGAAGGTAAAATCATTGCGACTTGTGTCAAAGAACTTGAACAAGGTGGACGCATTATGAAACTTTCATACGAAGGTATCTTACAAGAAAGATTAGATGAACTTGGTGAAATGCCTTTACCTCCATATATTAAAGAACGATTGGATGACCAAGATAGATATCAAACAGTTTATGCTAAAGCAGTTGGATCTGCAGCTGCGCCTACAGCAGGTTTACACTTCACTGAACATTTATTACAAGAAATTGCTGATAAAGGTGTACACATTGCTTTTATTACATTACACGTTGGTTTAGGTACATTTAGACCAGTCAGTGTAGATAATATAGATGATCATGAAATGCATTCAGAATATTACCAAATGACTGCTGAAACAGCTGATTTATTAAACCGTGTAAAAGCAAGTGGTCATAAAATAATATCTGTAGGTACAACGTCTACAAGAACACTAGAAACAATTCGTTCCAAAAATGACCAATTTGTTGAAGCAAGTGGTTGGACAGATATATTTATTTATCCGGGATATGAATTTAAAGCGATAGATGGATTGATTACTAATTTCCATTTACCAAAATCAACACTTATTATGTTGGTATCTGCATTATCAACTAGAGAACATATTTTAAATGCATATAAACATGCAGTTGAAGAAAAGTATAGATTCTTTAGTTTTGGCGATGCGATGATTTTAATATAGAAAAGGAGTAACAATATGCCTGCAGTAACATATGAGCACATTAAGACTTGTAAGCAATCAGGTGCAAGACTCGGGATTGTGCATACACCTCATGGTTCATTTGAGACGCCAATGTTCATGCCTGTTGGAACTAAAGCAACCGTTAAGACAATGAGCCCTGAAGAGCTTAAACAAATGGAAGCAAAAATTATACTTAGTAATACCTATCATTTGTGGTTACAACCTGGAAGTGATATCATTTCTAAAGTGGGTGGATTACATAAGTTTATGAATTGGGATGGACCTATACTTACCGATTCTGGTGGTTTTCAAGTATTCAGCTTAAGTGATATGAGAAAAATCGAAGAAGAAGGTGTACATTTTAGACATCATTTAAATGGTTCTAAATTGTTCTTAAGTCCTGAAAAAGCGATGCATATTCAAAATGATCTTGGTTCAGATATTATGATGGCGTTTGATGAATGTCCTCCAATGCCATCTGAATATGAATATGTAAAAAATTCAATTGAGAGAACATCAAGATGGGCGGAAAGATGTCTAGAAGCTCATCGTCGCCCTGAAGATCAAGCTTTATTTGGTATTATCCAAGGTGGAGAATATAAGGATCTTAGAGAGCAAAGTGCTAAAGACCTCGTTTCACTTGATTTTCCTGGCTATGCTATTGGTGGTTTGTCTGTTGGTGAACCTAAACCTGTCATGTACAGAATGGTTGAACATACAACACCATTAATGCCATTTAATAAACCAAGATATTTAATGGGAGTTGGTTCTCCAGACGCATTAATCGAATGTTCTATTAGGGGCATCGATATGTTTGATTGCGTATTACCTACACGTATAGCTAGAAATGGTACATGTATGACATCTCAAGGTAGAGTCGTTATAAAAAATGCTAAATATCAGCAAGATTTATCACCACTTGATCCAGAGTGTGATTGTTATACATGTAGAAACTATACTAAAGCATATTTGCGTCATCTGATTAAAGCAGATGAAACATTTGGAATTCGTCTTACTACATATCATAATTTGTATTTCTTATTAAAACTTATGGAGAACATTCGCCAAGCAATAAGAGAAGATCGATTACTTGATTTCAAAGATGAATTTTTCGAGCAGTATGGACTAAATGTAGATAACCCCAAAAACTTTTAAAGGAGATTGAATATGGAAGTATTAGTACAATTATTACCTATTATTTTAATTTTTGCGCTTGTTTGGTTCTTAATGATCAGACCACAACAAAAGCGTGCTAAAGAACATCGTGAATTATTAAACCGTTTAGAAGTTGGTCAAAAAGTAACTTCAATCGGCGGTATCAAAGGTACAGTTAGAGCAGTTGATGAGTCTATCGTTGTTGTTTCTGTAAACGATAAAGGACACGAAATTACATTTGAAAAACCAGCTATCAAACAAGTAGACCCTTCATAAAATAGTTTGCTTTTTTAGGAAATTGGTTTATTATTATGTATCATATTTGATGTTAAAAGACATGGTTATCCATGTCTTTTTTTCATTCATGAATGTTATGGCTATTCAACTATAGTTGATGTATGCTATAACATATATAGTGAATTAAATATATGTAAGAGGTGTTATCGTGAAAAAGCGGAGTAGAATTATAGCCTTTTTACTTCTTGCAGTGTTGGTTTTTAGTTTAATAGGATCAACAACAAAAGATATAACAAAGAATGTAAATTTAGGTCTAGACTTACAAGGTGGTTTTGAAGTATTATATCAAGTTAATCCTTTAGACAAAGGTGATAAGATTGATAATGATGCGGTTAAATCTACTGCAAAGACTTTAGAGTCACGTGTAAACGTATTGGGTGTTTCTGAGCCGAAAATTCAAGTTGAGGAAGGTAATCGTATTCGAGTTCAATTAGCTGGTATTAAAGACCAGAATGAAGCTCGAGAAGTGCTTTCTACACAAGCGAATTTAACAATCAGAGATGCAAAGGATAGAGTTTTACTATCTGGTAAAGATTTAGTTCAAGGTGGCGCTAAGCAAGGCTTTAAAGACAATACAAACGAAGTAGCCGTTACACTTAAGCTTAAAGATGCCAAAAAGTTCAAAGAAGTAACTGAAAAAGTTTCTAAAATGAATCCTAACTTAATGGTCATTTGGATGGACTATGAAAAAGGGGACAGTTACGAGAAAGAAGCTAAGAAAGAACAAGAAGGTAAAGAGCCGAAATATATTTCTGCAGCAACTGTAAGCCAACCAATCAACTCAGAAAATGTTGAAATCTCTGGTGGATTCAATGGTGAACAAGGTGTTAAAGAAGCAAAACAAATAGCAGATTTATTAAATTCAGGTTCACTACCTGTTAAATTAGATGAAGTGTATTCTACATCAGTAGGTGCGCAATTCGGTAAAGATGCATTAGATGAAACAGTACTTGCTTCTACAATAGGTGTAGGTATTATATTCTTATTCATGTTGATTTATTACCGATTACCTGGTGTTGTAGCTGTTATTACATTAAGTGCTTATGTTTACTTAACATTATTAGCATTTAACTTTATTTCAGGGGTATTAACATTGCCTGGACTTGCAGCCTTAGTTTTAGGTGTAGGTATGGCCGTTGATGCTAACATCATCATGTACGAACGGATAAAAGATGAATTGCGGATCGGAAGGACTTTACAACAAGCCTTCAAAAAAGGTTCAGGTTCTTCATTTATTACGATATTAGATGCTAACTTAACAACAATTTTAGCAGCGCTCGTATTATTTGTATTTGGTGAAAGTTCAGTAAAAGGTTTCGCAACAATGTTATTACTTGCGATTCTAATGAGTTTCGTAACGTCAGTATTCTTCACAAGAATATTATTAGGTTTATTAGTAAACTCAAATTACTTCAAGAAAAAATACAATTGGTTTGGTGTTTCTAAGAAAGATAGACATGATATTAGTGAAAGATTAGATGTTCATGATTTAAGAACAGTCTATGACAAAATTAATTTCGTAAAACTTGCTAAACCATTATTAACATTTAGTATTATTACAATTATCGTTGGTGCCATTATCGTATCGATATTCAGATTGAATTTAGGTATTGATTTCACAAGTGGTACACGTGTTGACTTACAATCTGATCAAGCTATCAAGACTGAACAAGTTTCTAAACAGTTTAAAGATATGGGATTAGATCCGTCACAAGTTACAACAAGTGGAACTGGAAACAAAATGGCAACTGTACAATTTAAAGATGCATTAAACAAATCTGAAATACAAAAAGTTAAATCTGACTTTGGTAAATCATTGGGTCATGATCCAAACGTAAGTACGGTTTCACCAGTTGTTGGTCAAGAGTTAGCTGGAAACGCATTAAAAGCAATGCTTTATGCAGCATTAGGAATTGTTTTATACGTATCCTTTAGATTTGAGTGGAGAATGGGTACTACCGCTGTACTTGCGTTATTACATGACGTATTTATGATTGTAGCAGTATTCAGTTTATTCAGACTCGAAGTGGATATTACATTCATTGCAGCAGTTCTAACGATAATTGGTTATTCAATTAATGACACAATCGTTACATTTGACCGCGTAAGGGAAAATTTACGTAAAGTGAAAGTGATAACGAAACCAGAAACAATTGATATGATCATTAACTCATCTATTAGACAAACGATGACAAGATCAATCAATACCGTATTAACAGTTGTTATAGTAGTTGTCGCATTATTAATACTTGGTTCATCAAGTATCTTCAACTTCTCATTAGCACTATTAATCGGTTTATTATCCGGTGTGTTCTCATCAGTATTCGTCGCAGTACCTTTATGGGGTATCTTGAAAAAACGACAACTTAAAAAATCAGAAAATGGTAAATTAGTTGTATATACTGAGAAGAAATCTAACGATGAAAAAATATTAGTTTAATAAATCGCGTACCTGTCCTTATTAAAAGGGCAGGTACTTTTTTTGTTTTATTGTAAATGATAAAGATTTAGCTTAGCGGCATAGTAACAAAAGTCGGGGGAAGTGTAACTAAGGCAGCCCATAGTAACAAAAGTCGGGGGAAGTGTAACTAAGGCAGCCCATAGTAACAAAAAGTCGGAGGAAGTGTAACTAAGGCGGCCCATAGTAACAAAAGTCTGGAGAATTGTAACTAAGGAGTGCCATAGTAACAAAAGTCGGAGGAATTGTAACTAAGGAGGGCCATAGTAACAAAAGTCGTTGGAATTGTAAGTAAGGGGGCCTATAGTAACAAAAGTCCATAGAATTGTAACTATGGAACCCTATAATTACAAAATCCTGTCAAATTGTAACTAACAGCTGCCTTTTTATTCATACATACTCTTTAATTATGTTTTATTTGTTTAGTAGAGAAAGTATGATATTTCATGTATAATGTTTTGAGTAGAAATGAGGAGATTTGATATGACTAAAGCTTGTTATCAATGGAAAAAATCAGAGCTCAATCAAAATATTGATCCGCAAATCATAAAAAAATATAAAATTTCGCCACTTTTAGAAAAAACTTTAATTTCAAAAGCCTATACGTCTGAAGAACAAATTGAAAGTTTATTATCTAATGAAGTGTTATTCCACGATCCTATGTCATTAAGCGATATGGAAAAGGCAACTTCGAGAATACATAAAGCTATTGAAAATGATGAAAGAATATTAGTATATGGTGATTATGATGCAGATGGTGTTACATCTACAACGATTCTCGTCAAGACTTTAGAATCAATGGGCGCTATAGTAGGTTGGTATATTCCGAATAGATTTACTGAAGGATATGGACCGAGTGAGGCGGCGTTTAGAAATGCACATGATGAAGGTGTTTCTCTTATCATTACAGTGGATAATGGTATTCAAGGTCATCACGAAATTGATATTGCCAATGAACTTGGTATTGATGTGATTGTGACAGACCATCATGAATTTGGCGAAACAAAGCCTAATGCATATGCGATTGTTCACCCTATGCATCCTGATTTTAATTATCCGTTTAAATATTTAGCTGGTGTAGGTGTTTCATATAAACTTTCTAAAGCACTTAAAGCAGATATACCAGATGCGTTCTTAGGTTTAGTTGCTATCGGTACGATTGCCGACTTAGTGAGCTTAACGGATGAAAATAGATATATGGTTAAACAAGGGTTGCGTATATTAAATGAACAACCTTTACCAGGGATAAAAAGTTTATTATCCGTAGCTGATTTTACGGATGAAGTGAGTGAACAAACAGTTGGATTTATTATTGGACCTCGACTGAACGCAGTTGGTAGATTGGATGATGCTCGATTAGCTGGAGAATTGCTTATGAGCGATGATGACGATGAAGCGATGTTCTTAGCTGAGGAAGTCGACCAATTTAATACAGAACGTAAAGCAATTGTTGAAAATATTACGAATGAAGCTATGGAGCTAGCTGAAATTGAAATGCAACAAAATGCCCAATTTCTAATACTTGCAAAAGAAGATTGGAATGAAGGTGTATTAGGTATTGTGGCTTCAAGAATAGTCGAGAAGTATCATTTACCGACAATTGTATTAAATGTTGATATTGAGCAAAACCACGCTAAAGGTTCAGCAAGAAGCATTGAACAAGTTTCAATGTTTGAATTTCTAACAAACCATAGTGACTTGATTCGTAAATTTGGTGGTCACCATATGGCGGCTGGTATGACATTAGATATTGACGCGATTGAACCATTGAAGAAAGCTTTGAATGAAGATATGCACAACATAACAGAAGGTAAAAAATTATTACCACAGTTAATCGTTGATGCAGAAATAGAAACTTCAGATATTACGGTTGATAACATATTTGATTTAGAAAGATTAAGACCTTTTGGTACAGATTTATTAGCACCACTATTTTCAATTAGTAATGTTCCGGTTAAATCTGTTAAAGGTATCGGTCAAGGTAATAAACACCTTAAATTAACATTAACAGACAAAAATATTGCAGCTTTACATTGGAATGCTGGACATCTCATTCATGATATTTCTAATGACACGACAATCAATGTTGCAGGTAGTTTAAATGTTAATGAATGGAATGGACATCAATCACCACAAATTATTCTTAAAGATTTAGCGTTGAGTAATGACCATGCTATTTTTGATTATAGAAGTAAAAATAAACATGACTTGTTAAAAATTGATCAAGAAAATGCATTGTTTGTCATTAACCCATCATCAGAGAAAATAAATGAGCAATATATACATTATGGTGATGCGTATCCAAATGAAGTCGAAACGTGTGTGTTGAGAGATTTACCACAAGATTTAGAATCATTCAAACAAACTTTATCTAATATTACAGCCGAAAAATATTATTTAGTATTTAAAGGGCAAACAAATTCATACTTTGAGGGTATTCCTAGTGATGAAAAATTCAAGCAAGCTTATAAAGCTTTATATATGAATCAATCAACAAATATTCAAAATGATGGTATGAAATTATGTGAAGCATTAAAAATTAAACCTGATCAATTGAAATTCATTTTAAATTGCTTTTATGAGTTAAACTTTATTACAATGAATCGTGGTATAATTGAAATAAATAAAGATGCGGGAAAAAATGACATTCAAAACGCACCGTTATATCAAGCAAGAAAACAACAAATAGAAATAGAAAAGACATTGTTGTACAATGATAGCCAATCATTAATTAAGTGGATGCATTCATTGTTAAGTGATGTTGAGGAGGAAGTATAATGGATTTAAAACAATACGTTTCGGAAGTACAAGATTGGCCAAAACAAGGTGTTAACTTTAAAGATATTACGACAATTATGGATAATGGTGAAGCATACAAGTATGCCACTGACCAAATCGTACAATATGCTCAAGACAAACAAGTTGATGTTGTAGTAGGACCAGAAGCAAGAGGGTTTATTATTGGTTGTCCTGTGTCATATGCAATGGGTATTGGCTTTGCACCAGTACGTAAAGAAGGGAAATTACCACGTGAAGTAATTCGTTATGAATATGACCTTGAATATGGATCAAATGTGTTAACGATGCACAAAGATGCAATCAAACCAGGTCAACGTGTATTGATTACAGATGATTTATTAGCAACAGGTGGTACAATTGAAGCGGCAATTCACTTAGTAGAATCATTAGGTGGAATCGTAGTGGGTATCGCATTTTTAATTGAACTTAAATATTTAAACGGCATTGAAAAATTAAAAGGTTACGATGTTGTTTCGTTAATTTCATACGATGAATAAAATAGTCACTTTGTGGCTATTTTATTTTTAATTATTATAATTAACGGTGGCATATTACTATTGAAAATTGCTATAATAGTAATATTCAAGAGAATTTTATTTGATGAGGTGGTGTCCCTATGAATAAAGAATATCCATACAGTGCTGATGATGTTTTATATAAAGCTAAAAGTTACTTATCTGAAGACGCATATCGTTTAGTAGAAAAGAGTTATGATTTGGCTTTTAAAGCACATCAAGGACAAATTAGAAAAAATAATTTGCCATATATCATGCATCCTATTCAGGTAGCGGGTATTTTAACCGAAATGAAATTGGATGGTCCAACTATAGTTGCTGGATTCCTTCATGATGTAATTGAGGATACACCTTATACGTATGATGATTTGGTAGAAATGTTTAATGAAGAAGTAGCCATAATTGTAGATGGTGTTACAAAATTAAAAAAAGTTAAATATAAATCTAAAGAAACGCAACAAGCTGAAAATCATAGAAAATTATTTATAGCAATTGCCAAAGATGTCCGAGTTATATTAGTTAAATTAGCAGATAGATTACATAATGTTCGTACTTTAAAAGCGATGCCTAAAGAAAAACAAAAACGTATTGCTAAAGAAACGTTAGAAATCTATGCACCACTTGCGCATAGATTAGGTATCAATACAATTAAGTGGGAACTTGAAGACATCTCATTAAGATATATTGATAGTGTTCAATATTTTAGAATTGTTAATTTGATGAAAAAGAAAAGAAGCGAACGAGAAACGTATATCGCAAATGCTATTAAAGATATAGAGTCTGAAATGGAAGTTATGAATATTTCTGGCGATATAAGCGGTAGACCTAAACATATCTATAGTATTTATAGAAAAATGGTCAAACAGAAAAAGCAATTCGAACAAATTTTCGACTTACTTGCAATAAGAGTAATCGTCCCGTCAATCAAAGATTGTTATGCTGTGCTAGGTCTTGTCCATACATTATGGAAACCAATGCCTGGTCGATTTAAAGACTATATTGCTATGCCTAAACAGAATATGTATCAATCGTTGCATACTACAGTCGTTGGTCCAAATGGAGATCCGTTAGAGATACAGATCAGAACATTTGAAATGCATGAAATTGCAGAACATGGGGTTGCTGCACACTGGGCATATAAAGAAGGCAAAAATTTAAGCAATAAATCAGAAGAATATTTACAAAAAATGAGTTGGCTACAAGAAATAGCTGAAACTGACAATACTTCACCTGATGCAGAAGAATTTATGGAATCATTAAAATATGACCTTCAAAGTGATAAAGTGTATGTCTTTACACCTGAAAGTGATGTAGTTGAATTACCATATGGCGCAGTTCCAATTGATTTTGCTTACGCTGTTCACAGTGAAGTAGGTAATAAAATGATAGGTGCGAAAGTTAATGGCAAAATCGTTCCTATTGATTATAAGTTATCTACTGGTGATATTGTCGAGATTAGAACGAGTAAACATTCATATGGGCCAAGTCGAGACTGGTTAAAAATCGTTCGATCTTCAAGTGCGAAAAGTAAAATCCGCAGTTTTTTCAAGAAACAAGACCGCTCTGCCAATATTGAAAAAGGTAAATTCATGATTGAAGCGGAAATTAAAGAGCATGGCTACAATGTAGATGAAGTATTAAATGCTGAAAACATTAAACTTGTTAACGAAAAATATAATTTTTCAAATGAAGATGATTTATATGCTGCAGTTGGTTTTGGTGGTATAACTGCCTTACAAGCTGTTAACAGACTTACAGAAAAGCTTAGACTTGAACGTAAGAAACAATCGCTTAACCAAGTGCAAGAAGTCAATAAATCCATTCCTATTAAACAAGATATTAGAACAGATACTGGTGTCTATGTCGAAGGTTTAGATAACATGCTTATTAAACTTTCTAAATGTTGTAATCCAATACCTGGTGATGAAATCATTGGCTATATTACAAAAGGTCATGGCGTTAAAGTTCATCGTAAAGATTGCCCGAACATCGTTAACGAAAACGAACGATTAATCGATGTTGAATGGGTTAAAAATACAAATGAACAAAAAAATTATCAAGTAGACTTAGAAATTACGGGTTACGACAGAAATGGATTATTAAACGAAGTACTTCAAGTTGTGAATGCAATAAAAGTACAATTAGTAAAAGTTTCAGGTAAAGCTGATATAGATAAAAATGCTGTTATTAACATTAGCGTAATGGTTAAAAATGTGAATGACGTATATAGAATTGTTGATCGAATTAAACAATTAGGCGATATTTATACAGTAAGTCGTGTATGGAATTAAGAGGTGAAATTTTTTGAAAGTTGTTCTACAAAAAGTAAGCCAAGCTAAAGTGACATCTGAAAATACTCAAAATGAAATTAAACAAGGATTCTTATTATTAGTCGGTGTTGGACAAGAATCTACTTACGCAGATGCAGATGTTATCGCTAAGAAAATAGCAAAGACAAGAATTTTTGAAGATCAAGAAGGTAAAATGAATTTAGATATACACCAAGTCGGTGGTGAAATCTTGTCGATATCACAATTTACAATATATGCTTCAGTAAAAAAGGGGAATAGACCTGGATTTACGAATGCTAAAAGCCCAGATGAAGCATTGAAGATATATGAATATTTTAATGAACAGTTAGCTTCTTATAATATTAACGTGAAAACAGGAGAGTTTGGCGCACATATGGATGTGTCATTAATTAATGATGGACCAATTACGATTATATTCGAAAGTAAGGATGGTAACATTCAATGAACCGAATTAATTTATGGTTTAAAAAGAGGAGAATAAAGCCTGTTCCTGTCATCAGTGTTGCCATTTTACTGATTGTTTTGTTAATCATTATTATTTATTTATTGATTCCTAAAGAGGACGAACCTAAAACATTATCTATGAAAGAAGATGGTGAGTTAAGAACTGGACCTGCCGCTTATTATCCAATTATCTTTGATGTAAAAAAGGGAGATAATTTTGATATAACAGATAGAGAAGGAAAATGGTTCGAAGTTAAAAATGATCAAAATGAAAAAGGCTGGATTGCTGGTTGGCATACAAATCTTGATATTAAAGAAGATGTTAATCCAGTATTAAAACCATTAAAAGGAAAAGTGATTATTTTAGATCCTGGTCATGGTGGAAGTGACCAAGGAGCATCGAGTTCAAAACATAAAGATGTAACTGAAAAAGTCATTACATTAAAAACTGCAAAAGAACTTAAAGAAATGCTTGAAGCTGAAGGCGCTAAAGTAAAAATGACGAGAACAAAAGATGAATATGTTAAATTAAAAGATAGACAAGGTGATGGAGATGTCTTTATTAGTATCCATAATGATGCATTAGATTCATCAGCACCACATGGTTTAACAGTTTATTACCATCATGATTCTCAAAAAGAATTTGCAGATACGTTACAAACTTCAATCAATCAAAAATCTATACTATCTGATAGAGGTGTACGAAACGAAAACTTCCAAGTGATTCGTCAAACTAAAATGCCTGCCGTATTGCTAGAGTTAGGTTATATTAGTAATCCTACAGATGAAGATTTAATTGTTGATAGAAAATATAGACACATTGTAGAAACAGGTATTGTTGACGGTTTGAAAGTTTACTTTTCAAATTAGATATTGACTACTACAGATTATGGGTTTAATATTAATATAAATTATGAAATAGATTATATACCGTTTATTCTTGAATAGTATACCGTTATAGTAGGAAACAGAGAGTATAACATTTGCTGAAAGTTATATGAATACTGCGTATACTTTTGAACACAAGAAGAGGGAATCTTACGAAAATAAGATCGGTTAACATCCGTTATAATGTTGTTAAGTGAGTATTTAATGAATCATTAAATACTAATTAGGGTGGCAACACGGATAATTCGTCCCTTGTATGTATATGCATACAAGGGACTTTTTATATTTTAAAGGAGGAAATATTATGATTAATATACCACGCGGTACACAAGATTTATTACCAAAAGATACTTATAAATGGCAACACATTGAGAACAAATTACATGAGTTAATGAAAATATATAATTATAAAGAAATTAGAACACCAATATTTGAAAGTACTGAACTTTTTAGTAGAGGTGTTGGTGATTCAACAGATGTTGTACAAAAAGAAATGTACACATTTAAAGATAAGGGTGATAGAAGCATTACATTAAGACCTGAAGGCACAGCAGGTGTTGTTAGAAGTTACATCGAAAACAAAATGCAAGGTGAACCGAATCAACCTGTTAAGCTTTATTACAATGGTCCAATGTTCCGATATGAAAGAAAACAAAAAGGGCGTTATCGTCAATTTGTTCAATTCGGTGTAGAAGCGATAGGATCAGAAAATCCTGCAATTGATGTTGAAATCATTTCAATGCTCGTACACATTTACAAATCTTTCGGATTAAAAGACTTAAAACTAGTCATCAATAGTATTGGTGATGCAGAATCAAGAGCTGATTACACGAAGGCATTACAAGCGCACTTTGAACCAGTAATTGATACTTTCTGTAGCGATTGTCAAAGTCGATTACACACAAATCCAATGCGTATATTGGATTGTAAAGTAGACCGTGATAAAGAAGCAGTTAAAAATGCACCTAAAATTACGGAATATTTAAATGATTATTCTAAACAATATTTCGAAGAGGTAAAAAGTTTATTAGACGAACTAGGTATCGAATATGAAATAGATACGAATTTAGTGCGTGGTTTAGATTATTATACACACACAGCATTCGAAGTAATGAGTAACGCTGAAGGATTTGGTGCTATTACAACTTTATGTGGTGGCGGTAGATATAACGGCTTACTAGAATTACTTGATGGTCCTAAAGAAACAGGTATAGGTTTTGCATTAAGTATTGAACGTTTGTTACTAGCGCTTGAAGCTGAAGGTATTGAAATCGAAGAAGAAGATACTATCGACTTATTTATTGCGACAATGGGTGAAGAAGCGGATAGATTGTCAGTTCAATTAATCAATCAATTAAGAATGGCTGGTATTAGTTGTGATAAAGACTATTTACAACGTAAATTAAAAGGTCAAATGAAACAAGCCGATAGATTAAATGCGAGATACACGATTGTATTAGGTGAAAATGAATTAGAAAAACAAGAAGTGGAAGTTAAGAATATGGAAACTGGTGACAAGACACTTGTTTCATTATCAGAATTAGAGAATTATTTAAAGGTGGAATCATAATGGAAAAAAGAACAACATATGCTGGTAAAATAACTGAAGAATATATTGGTCAAACCGTTACTTTAAATGGTTGGGTACAAAAAAGACGTGACTTAGGTGGTTTAATATTTGTTGATTTACGTGACCGCGAAGGCGTTGTACAAATTGTCTTTAACCCAGACTTCTCTCAAGAAGCTTTAAGTGTTGCTGAGAAAATCCGTTCTGAATATGTCATTCAAGTTAAAGGTTTAGTAACAAAAAGAGATGAAAAATCAATTAATGACAAAATCAAGACTGGTAAAGTAGAAGTACAAGTTTCTGAAATTACAATCTTAAATGAATCTGAAACACCACCATTTTCTATTACAGATATGAATGATATTGATGAAAATGTAAGATTAAAATATCGTTATATTGACTTAAGAAGAGAAAGTTTAGCTCAAACATTCAAAATGAGACATCAAATTACACGTGCAGTAAGAAATTACTTAGATGAAGGTGAGTTTTACGAAGTAGAAACACCTGTACTAACTAAATCTACGCCAGAAGGTGCGAGAGACTATTTAGTACCATCTCGTGTACATGATGGAGAGTTCTATGCTTTACCTCAATCTCCACAAATATTTAAACAATTATTAATGATTGGTGGATTTGATAAATACTATCAAATCGTTAAATGTTTTAGAGACGAAGATTTAAGAGCGGATAGACAACCTGAATTTACGCAAATCGATATCGAGATGAGCTTTGTAGATCAAGAAGACGTTATCAAAATGAACGAAGGTCTTATGAAACGTATCATGAAAGATGTAAAAGGTATTGATATTACAACACCATTCCCACGTATGACATACGCTGAAGCAATGGAAAGATACGGAATTGACAAGCCAGATACAAGATTTGGTATGGAACTGATTAACTTATCAGAACTTGCTTCAAAAATGGACTTTAAAGTGTTTAAATCTGCAGTTGAAAATGGTGGAGAAGTTAAAGCAATCGTTGTTGAAGATGGTGCAGCCGACTACTCTAGAAAAGATATCGACCAATTACAATCATTTGCAAGTATTTATGGTGCTAAAGGTTTAGCTTGGGTTAAAGTAACAGAAGAAGGCTTAAACGGTCCAATTAGCAAATTCTTTGATGAAGACATTACAGCTGAATTATTAAACCAAACTGAAGCTAAAGCAGGAGACTTAGTATTATTTGTAGCAGACAAAAAAGATGTCGTAGCAGCAAGTTTAGCGCAGTTAAGAAATAAACTTGGTAAAGATCGTGGTTTAATTGATCCAAACAAATATAATTTCTTATGGGTAACAGATTGGCCATTATTTGAATACGATGAAGAATCAGAACGTTATGTTGCAGCGCACCATCCATTTACTGCACCTAAAAAAGAGCATGAAGAAATGCTTGAAACTGATCCAACAAATGTTGAAGCGAATGCATACGATATCGTTTTAAATGGTTTTGAATTAGGTGGAGGATCTATTAGAATTCATAAATCAGAACTACAAGAAAAAATGTTTAAAGCGCTTGGCTTCACTGAAGAGCAAGCACAAGAACAATTTGGATTCTTAATTGAAGCGTTCAAATATGGTGCACCACCACATGGCGGAATTGCTTTAGGTTTAGATAGATTAGTTATGTTATTGTCAGGAAGAACAAACTTAAGAGATACAATCGCATTCCCTAAAACAGCAAGTGCTTCTTGTCTATTAACGGATGCACCAAGTGAAGTGTCTAAAAGTCAGTTACATGAATTACATTTGCAACTTGATTTAGATGAAAAATAATTAAAAGTATAAATACTTGTTATTTAGAAGAATTATGATAAAATAAATTTATAAGGTAGTCATCTGAAGTGTTCGTAATAAGCTTTTTATATTTTGACCTAACACTTTTGATCAAGGGAGCCTAATTGGTTTTCTTAATAGCGCATACGCCTCGTAAGGAGGACATGCAAAATAAGAAACAGGGCACCCACCTGTATATAGCAGGCCAAAATGATCTAGCATTTAATATTACGGCACAATTGGATTCTATCGGTACGCAAGACTTTATGTCTTGCGTATTTTTGTGTAAAGGAGTAAATAATGATGAAGCATCAATTTTCAAGAAATGAATTAGCGATTGGTAAAGAAGGCTTAGATTTATTAAAAAGTAAAACTGTAGTTGTCCTTGGCGTAGGCGGTGTAGGTTCATTTGCTGCTGAAGCACTCGCGAGAACTAATATTGGTCATATCATATTAATAGATAAAGATGATGTAGATATCACAAATGTAAATAGACAATTACATGCATTAACAACAACAATTGGTCAATCTAAAGTAGATTTAATGGAAGAGCGTATTAAATTAATTAATCCAGATTGTAAAGTCACTTCATTGCATATGTTCTATACTGAAGAAACTTACGAAGCTTTATTTAATGAATACGACATTGATTACTTTGTAGATGCTAGTGATACAATTATGTATAAAGTTCACCTTATGAAAGAGTGTTTGGAAAGAGGTATTAACGTTATTTCAAGTATGGGTGCTGCAAACAAAACAGACCCTACTAAATTTGAAATAGCTGATATTTCTAAAACACATACAGATCCTATGGCGAAAATTATACGTCTAAAATTAAGAAAAATGGGCATTCATAAAGGTATTAATGTTGTATTTAGTGATGAAAGTCCTATTATGATAAGAGAAGATGTAAAAGAAGTTGTAGGCGATAAAAACGCGAAAGTTAGAAAGGCGCAAATGCCACCATCATCAAATGCTTTTGTACCAAGTGTTGTTGGTTTAATTTGTGCGAGCTATGTTGTGAATGATATTTTGAAAGATATCCCAGTAAAAAGAATCAAAGATAAATAAAAAGCAGCTTTGATAATAAAAATGAGACTGGATACGTCCAGCCTCATTTTTTTAAGTTGCGATATATTTCTGCTAATTTTTGTTCAGATTTAGATGTGAGTTTAGGTTGATAATATTGTTTGCCTTTTAAAGTATCAGGTAAATATTGTTGTTGTACATATCCATTTTCATAGTTATGAGGGTATTTATAACCAATTGCATTGCCTAATTCTTTTGCACCTTGATAGTGTCCATCTTTCAAATGTTTCGGAACTAACCCAGCTTTACCTTTTCTGATGTCTGATAGAGCTTCATCAATAGATACAATAGCTGAATTAGATTTAGGTGATAAGCATAGCTCGATGACCGCTTGACTTAATGGTATACGTGCTTCTGGAAAGCCGAGGCGTTCACTCGCTTCAATAGCTGATAATGTTCTAGCTGCAGCACCCGGAGAAGCTAAACCGATATCTTCATAGCTAATCACAAGAAGGCGTCTAGCAATAGTTGGTAAATCTCCCGCTTCAATTAATCTAGCTAAATAATGAAGCGCTGCGTCGACATCACTACCTCTAATGGATTTTTGGAATGCACTCATAACATCATAATGTTGATCGCCATCTTTATCGTGTTGGAAAGCATTCTTTTGAATACAAACTTTCGCATCTTCAATAGTGACATGACGTTTATCATCTTGAACATCAGCACTGAGTACAGCGAGTTCTAGCCCATTTAATGCACTTCTCACATCACCGTAACTTGCTTTTGCGAAATATTCTAAAGCGCCTTTGTCTACAATAGGAGTGTATGATGCTAAGCCATTTTCTTCATCTTCAATCGCTCTTTTTAAAGCAATTATGATATCATCTTCATTAAGAGGGTAAAGTTCAAAGATTTGCGTTCTACTTCGTATAGCTGGATTGATAGCATGGTATGGGTTTGACGTCGTTGCACCAATAAGTACAATTTTGCCTGATTCTAAATGAGGTAATAAGAAATCTTGTTTTGCTTTATCTAAGCGATGAATTTCGTCTAGTAAAAGTATAACTTGTCCAGACATTTTAGCTTCTTCAACGACAAGTTGCATATCTTTTTTAGTGTTAGTGACGGCATTAAGTTGTCTAAATTTATATTGAGTACTTCCGGCAATAGCTTGGGCGATACTCGTTTTTCCAATTCCCGGAGGTCCATAAAAAATCATAGAAGTTAACTTTTTAGTGTTAACCATTCTTCTAATAATGGCTTTTGGACCTACTAAATGTTCTTGGCTTATCACATCGTCGATTGTTTGAGGACGCATTCTATAAGCTAATGGTTCGTTTTTCATTTGGAATCAACCTTTCTAATTACTCAAAGTGTACAAAAAATGATAAAATGAATTAATAATATTTTTTTAGAAAATAAGAGGTGTAGTACATGAAGATTTCTACTAAAGGACGATATGGCTTAACACTTATGATATCGTTGACTAAGCGTTATGGTCAAGGATGTACATCTTTAAAGTCAATCGCTGAAGAAAACAATTTAAGTGATTTATATTTAGAACAATTAGTCGGACCGCTACGTAATGCTGGTCTTATTAAAAGTGTAAGAGGTGCCAAAGGGGGCTATCAATTACAAAAAGCACCATCAGAAATTACAGCTGGTGATGTGATTAGATTGTTAGAAGGGCCAATTACACCTGTTGAAGGTATAGAAGACGAGCCACCTGCACAACAACAATTGTGGATTCGTATTAGAGACGCTGTAAAAGAAGTTCTAGATAATACAACACTAGAATACTTAGCAAATTATACAAATGAAGATGAACTAGAAGGCTATATGTTCTATATCTAGTTTACAAATTAAATAGGATAGCAATCTTCAAGACGAATATTGAAGATTGCTATCTTATTTTTTATTTCTTAACTGTATGGATTTTATGCCTAACTGCAAAAAATATTTCGTTATTTTAACAGTTAAGCATGAATATGTGTTAAGTAGTGTAATATTCTCCTTTAAGATTACTTTCATATTAAGATAGTTGTACACTACAACAAAGGGGAGAGTATATGAAAAATTTAAAACGATACATATTAAGTGTAGTAGCAGTTTTATTATTAAGTTTCATTACATTACCGTTTGAAGTTAACGCAAAGACAGATGGTCCATCATCTAGAGTTATATTACCGAAAAATGATCGTACACAAATTACGAATACAACGTCTGCACATTATCAATCGATTGCATTCGCTGATATCGGAGGTACATCAATTGCATCAGGTGTAGTTGTCGGTAAAAATACCGTTCTTACAAATAAACACGTTGTAGATGCAACTAATGGTGATGCTTCTGTACTAAAATTCTCACCAGCAGCAAATGGCGATGGAAATTTCCCAGCAGGAACATTTACAGCAACTGATTATAAAGTAGCGCCAGGCGGTGAAGATTTGGCAGTTGTTACAGTCGGTAAAAATAGTGAAGGTCAATCTATTGGTGACGCTGTTCAAGCAGCGACAATCGCAGATACATCTTCAGTTAAAAAAGGTGATAACATCACAGTAACAGGTTATCCAGGAGATAAACCTATCGCGACATTATGGGAAAGTAAAGGTAATGTGTTATCTGCTTCAGGTAGTGATGTATCTTACGACTTAAGTACTTATGGTGGTAATTCAGGTTCACCAATCTTTAATGCAAATAACCAAGTTATTGGTTTACATTATGGTGGCGTACCAGATAGCCATAATAGTGGCGTGCTCTTTAACAGCAACGTTCAACAATTTATACAAAGTAATTTAAAATAAAAAAATGATCATAAAGTGATGAATCATCACTTTATGATCGTTTTTTTATGCTTCACCGTAAACATCATCTACAATTTTCTTGAATGATTCATAAGATTGGTATTGTTTATCTAAATCATAAATATAGCTAACTGCCATAATTTCATCTACATTGTATTTGTTTTGGAAATCTATCAATTGTTGTTTTACAGTTTCTTCACTACCAATGAAAGATGTGTTTGTTTTAGATTGTGCCATATATTTTTCTTGTGGTGACCAAATGTTTTCAAGTTGATCAGTAGGTGGTTGTAATGGCATGCGCGCATTTCTTACTATGCTTAAGAACATTAAGTGCATAGTTGAAGATAAATAAGTCGCTTCTTCATCTGTTTCACCGACAATGACATTTAAACAAACGGTCATGTATGGTTCATCCAAATATTCAGATGGCTCAAATAAGTCTCTATATATTTCGATTGCTTGAGCCATTTGATCTGGTGCAAAGTGTGCTGCAAAGACGTAAGGTAAACCTAATCGAGCAGCTAAATGTGCAGAGTCCGTTGAAGATCCTAACACATAAATCGGAATGTTTGTATCTACACCTGGATATGGTCTTACATATGATTGTTGTTCTTCAGGACCAAAATATTGTAGTAATTGTTTAATATCGTCACCAAATGTATATACACCTTTATGTGTATCTCTTCTTAGTGCAGAAGCGGTCATCATATCTGTACCTGGTGCTCGTCCTAAGCCAAGATTCAATCTATTAGGAAACATTGTAGCCATTGTTCCAAATTGTTCAGCAACAATAAGTGGCGCATGATTAGGTAACATGATACCGCCAGAACCTACTTGAATAGACTCTGTATGTTCAAGTGTATGTTGAATGAGTAAAGCAGTTGCAGAACTTACTAAATTTGGTGCATTATGATGTTCTGCAATCCAGTAACGTTCATAGCCTAATTTTTCTACATTTTGTGCAAGTGATACCATATTCTTAATGGCATCTTGTTCCGTTTCACCTTTTCTAAGTGGAACTAGATTTAATGCAGAAACTGGGAATTTTGATTTCATTTTGTGACGCTCCTTACATAATTATATATTGGAAGTATATCAACTGTATTTATGTTGTACTATTTAATTGCTCAACAACATTTGACTAATATGTAACTAAAAGTTATAATTAATGCAAATTTACAGAGAGGTGGCATCAACAATAGGCATGGATATCCAATAATTTTTTGCGCTAATAGTAAATAACGTAAAAAACCATTGTGTTACGCAATGATGATTGGATAAGTATGTCTATAATATGATGTTGCCGTTACAAACTGAGAATAGTGTAATGGTGCGTCTTCATGTGTAATACATGGGTAGAGGAGGCTACATTATGCTATTTTTATTTGAAGAAAAGGCATTAGAAGTTGAACATAAAGTATTAATACCCAAGTTGACTTTTTCAATAGAGGACCATGAACATCTAGCAATCGTTGGTGTTAATGGTGTTGGAAAATCAACATTATTAAAAGTGATTCACCAAGATCAAACGGTTGATTCAGCGATGATGGAACAAGATTTAACACCTTATTATGATTGGACTGTTATGGATTATATAATTGAATCTTATCCTGAAATCGCAAAGGTTAGGTTGCAACTTAATCATACAGATATGATTAATAAATATATTGAATTAGATGGATACCTTATTGAAGGTGAAATCGTAACAGAAGCAAAAAAGCTCGGAATAAAAGAGGAACAACTAGAACAGAAAATTGCTACTTTAAGTGGTGGAGAACAGACAAAAGTATCATTTTTAAAAGTGAAAATGTCTAAGGCATCATTATTATTAATAGATGAACCAACAAATCATATGGATTTAGAAATGAAGGAATGGTTGACGAAGGCTTTTAAACAAGAACAACGAGCTATATTATTTGTCTCTCATGACCGAACATTCTTAAATGAAACGCCAGATGCTATTTTAGAATTGAGTCGTGATGGTGTTAAGAAATATATCGGTAAATACGACAAATACAAACAACAAAAAGATATTGAGCATGAAAGTTTAAAGCAACAGTATGAAAAGCAACAAAAAGAACAAGCAGCTATTGAAGAAACAATCAAAAAATATAAAGCATGGTATCAAAAAGCAGAACAAAGTGCTTCTGTGAGAAGTCCATATCAACAAAAACAATTAAGTAAGTTAGCGAAACGGTTTAAATCAAAAGAACAACAATTAAATCGTAAACTTGATCAAGAGCATATCGCTAATCCAAATAAAAAAGAGAAAGCTTTCTCAATACAACATCATGATTTTAAATCAAATTATTTAGTTCAATTTAATCATGTTTCGTTTGCTTATGAGAATAGAAAGATATTTGATGATGTTTCATTCTATATTAAGCGAAATCAAAATGTGATTATAGAAGGCAGAAATGGTACAGGTAAATCAACTTTAATCAAATTGATACTCGGCGAACTCGAGCCGACTAAAGGTGATATAACTGTTCATCCAGAATTAGAAATTGGATATTTCTCTCAAGATTTTGAGAACTTAAATATGCACCATACTGTTTTAGATGAAATATTAGAAATCCCTGAAATGAAAGAAGCTGATGCAAGAACCATATTAGCAAGCTTTTATTTTGATAAAGATAGAATAAATGATGTCGTTGAAACACTGTCGATGGGTGAAAAATGTAGGTTACAATTTGTGAAATTATATTTTTCAAATCCTCATATTATGATTTTAGATGAGCCGACAAATTATTTTGATATTGGCATGCAAGAAAAAATCATTCAATTAATACAATCATTTCAAGGTTCGGTCCTTATTGTATCTCATGATGATTATTTTAAATCACAAATTAAAGATCAAATATGGACGATAAAAAATTATCAAATGACGCATGAAAATGTTCAAGTTAAAGATCCAATTAATACAGAATCTATGAAACATCAATTAAAAGAATTAGAACAATACACAGATGAAAGAAATCGTGAAACAGAGTTCTAGTCTTTTCATAAAAATGGTGCTAGAATAGGTACATTGAAAACTAAGAAAGGACGTTCAACATGAAAGTATATGCAGATTATGCAGCAACTACTCCAGTTAAGCCCGTTGTAACTGAAAAAATAACAGAAATATTATCTGAACACTTTGGAAACCCGTCATCTATTCATTCAATAGGGAGAGACGGCAGAAAGTATTTAGATCAATCAAGACGAGAGATTGCTACATTATTAGGTGCAAAGCCTCAAGAAGTTATTTTTACAAGTGGGGCAACGGAGTCTAATAATACAGCAATAAAAGGTATAGCACGAAAACGAAAACATATAGGTCAACATATTATAACGAGTAGATTAGAGCATCATTCTGTACTGCATGTCTTTGAAGAACTTGAACGTGAAGGTTTCGATGTTTCGTATATAGATGTAAATTCAGAAGGTATTGTCGATATAGATGCTTTGAGACAAGCAATCCGACCTGATACAACATTAGTGTCAATTATGTTAGTGAATAATGAAGTCGGCACAGTTCAACCTATGTATGATATTGCAGAAGTCATAGAGAATACGGATATCGTATTTCATGTTGATGCTGTTCAAGCTATCGGTCATATGCCAATTGAATTTGATGAAATGCCAGTTGATATGTTAAGCATAACTGCGCATAAATTTGGCGGACCAAAAGGAATAGGTGCATTGTTGGTAAAACAGGGTGTTCAGTTCGAAACGTTTATACAAGGTGGCGAACAAGAAGTAAAGCGAAGAGCAGGTACAGAGAATGTTCCATATATATGTGGTATGGCAACAGCGCTGAAAGACGCTTATGAACATATGGATGAAAGTAATATCCATTTAATGAACTTAAAAGAAAAGCTCATTGTAGGTTTACAACAACGTGCAATTCCGTTTGAATTGAATGGTAGTATGACAGATACAACTGGTCATATCACAAATTTATATTTCCCATTTATTGAAGTTGAAACGATGTTAACGTTACTAGATATGGCAAATATATATGTTTCGAGTGGATCTGCATGCACAGCCGGTTCAACATTACCATCTCACGTTCTAGAAGCGATGTTCGGTGAAGATAATAGAGTGAAACAATCAGTAAGATTTAGTTTCAGTTCATTAACAACTGAAGAAGAAATTAATTATATCGTAAGTACGATAATGAAAATATATCAACAATTTAAGGAGGAAGAAAATGAATAATCAATCTACCCGCGTTGTCGTTGGGATGAGCGGGGGCGTAGATAGCTCGGTAACTGCACATATACTAAAAGAACAAGGTTATGATGTAGTTGGTATTTTTATGAAAAATTGGGATGACACAGACGAAAATGGTGTATGTACAGCTACTGAAGACTATAATGATGTCATTGAAGTATGTAACCAATTAGATATACCTTATTATGCAGTTAACTTTGAACAAGAATATTGGGACAAAGTATTTACGTATTTCTTAGACGAATATAAAAAAGGTAGAACGCCTAACCCAGATGTAATGTGTAATAAAGAAATTAAATTTAAAGCATTTTTAAATCATGCGCTTAAACTTGGTGCGGACTATGTTGCTACAGGTCATTACGCACGTGTTAATCGTGATGGTGATAAAGTAGAAATGCTACGTGGTGTAGATAACAACAAAGATCAAACTTATTTCTTAAATCAACTTACAAAAGATCAATTATCTAAAGTGATGTTCCCAATTGGTGAATTAGAAAAAAGTGAAGTAAGAAAAATTGCTGAAGAACAAAACTTAGCAACTGCTAAAAAGAAAGACTCTACTGGTATCTGTTTTATTGGTGAGAAAAACTTTAAAACATTCTTATCTCAATATTTACCTGCACAAAACGGTAAAATGCAAACATTAGACGGTGTTGACATGGGTGAACATAGTGGCTTAATGTATTACACTATTGGCCAAAGACACGGTCTTGGTATAGGTGGAGACGGAGATCCTTGGTTTGTAGTCGGTAAAAATTTAAAAGAAAACATTCTATATGTTGAACAAGGTTTCCATCATGAAGCATTATATAGTGACTATTTAATCGCTTCTGATATTTCATTTGTGAATGATCTTGATTTTTCACAACCGGTTAAATGTTCAGCAAAATTCAGATATAGACAAAAAGATACACAAGTAACTGTAGAAAAAATTTCTGACAATCAAATTAAAGTGATATTTGACGAACCAGTGCGTGCAATTACACCTGGTCAAGCTGTCGTATTATATGACGGTGATGTTTGTTTAGGTGGCGCAACAATCGATGAAGTTTATAAAACAGAAAAGCAATTAGATTATATGGTATAAAATATATAGACTGAGATAAATTTATGTCTCAGTCTATTTTTATTTTTGTTATAATAGCAAGTAATGATATTTAAAGGAGTCACAACATGCATAGTGAAGAACAAATTGTTAAATTAATTCAAAATAAAAAATTCGACGAAGCATTGTCGCATTTATTTGAAAATATAGAAGAAGATCCAAAAGAAGTAACCAATTATATCAATGCAGGGACAATATTAGCAGAAGCAAATGATATTGAAAGAGCTGAAAAATTCTTTCAAAAAGCTATCACTGTAAACGAAAGTCACGGTGGTGCTTATTATAGTCTTGCAAATTTATACTACAACCAGCAGCGATTTGAAGAAGCGATTAAGTTATATCAACATGCGATTAAAAGAGGGCTTAATGATGCAGATACTAACTTTATGTTAGGAATGAGTTTCAACGAATTAGGTGCACATACTGAAGCTATGCCGTATGTAATGAGAGCTCACGAGCTAAATGAAGATGATGTAGAAATTGGTTTCCAATACGGATTAACTTTATGCCAATTAGAAATGTTCGATGAGGCCATAGTGCAACTAGAAAAAGTATTAGAAAAAGATTCTGAACATGTAGATGCATTATACAATTTAGGTTTGGCTAAATATATGAAAAACGAAAACGCTGAAGAAGCACTTGTTTATTTTAGAAAAGCAGTCGACATCCAACCAGATCATTTATTAAGTGGTCATGCTATTAACATGTTTGAACAATTATTAGAAGAGGAGGACTAACATTGGAAAACTTATCTTTATTTGATCTTTCACATGTAAAAGGTGAAGTTATTAGAATTCTTTTTCAAAACAGTGATAACTATTATACCGTTATTAAAGTCGATGTGATGGATTCAAATGAAGATTTTGATCAAGAAGTCACAATTGTTGGTTACTTACCTCAAATAGTTGAAGGAGAAACGTACCTTTTCAAAGGTAAAGTAACAAACCATCCGAAATACGGTAAACAACTACAAGCTGAAACATTTGAAAAAGAATTACCACAAACAAAACAAGGTGTTATTCATTACTTATCAAGTGATTTATTTAAAGGTATTGGTAAGAAAACAGCAGAAACTATTGTGGACAAACTAGGTGAAGATGCACTTCAGAAAATAATAGATGACCCCGATGTTCTTAAAGAAATACCTAAACTCAACAAACAAAAAAGAGATACGATTGCAGAATCCATACGTGAGAATCAAGCCATTGAACGCATTATGATTAAACTTAATGAACTTGGGTTCGGACCTAAACTCGCGATGGCTATTTATCAATTTTATAAAGAAGAAACACTTAATATTATTAAACAATCTCCTTATCGTTTAGTGATGGATATAAATGGTATCGGGTTTCAAAGAGCTGATCAAATAGCTGAACAAGTTGGGATTTCTAAAGATCATCATGATCGACTTGTAGCGGGTGTAAGTTACTTTTTAGACCAGCAATCATTACAGAATGGTCACACATTTTTACCTGTTGATATTTTGGTTAACGGGGCGTATGAATTGTTAAATCATAATCAACCTGAAGTTGTAACTAAAGATCAAATAAATGGTGTCATTATCGAAATGAGTGAAGAAAATAAACTTATTATCGAAAATGATAATTGTTTTTTACCTTCACTTTATTATTCAGAAGCAAAAAGTGTGCAAATTATTCATAGACTTTATCAACATCAAGATGAACTTAAAGAAATTGAGAAAAGTGATCTTCAATTACACATTGGTCAAATTGAAGATATGAATGATGTTTCATATGCAGATGGTCAAAAATTAGCGTTAGAAACAGCCATTAATCATAAAATGATGCTTTTAACAGGTGGACCCGGAACAGGTAAGACAACAGTTATTCGAGGCATTTGTGAGTTGTATTCTGAAATACATGGTGTAAGTTTGAATTATGATGATTATCAAGAGGGAACAGACTTTCCAATTGTGTTAGCAGCACCGACTGGCCGTGCCGCTAAACGATTAAGTGAATCAACTGGACTAGAAGCGATGACAATTCATAGATTAATTGGATGGAGTAAAGATACGCAACCAGATGATGTGTTAGATAATGATATTCACGCCCATTTAATTATTCTAGATGAAATGTCTATGGTAGATACATGGTTAATGTACCAATTTTTAAGAGCAGTCCCTGATTATGCCCAAATCATATTTGTAGGTGATGAAGATCAATTACCATCAGTTGGTCCGGGTCAGATTTTTAAAGATTTAATTGATTCTAAAGTCATACCGAGAGTGAACTTAACAGAAGTTTATAGACAACAAGAAGGATCATCCATCATAGACTTGGCGCATAAAATAAAAAATGGATTGCCTGTTTCAATTAATGAAAAACATCACGACCGTTCATTTATTCCGTGCAGTAGTAATCAAATTGCGACAGTTGTAGAAAAGGTCGTTCAAGGTGCTGTTAATAAAGGATATAATATGCAAGATATTCAAGTGCTAGCCCCAATATACCGTGGACCAGCTGGTATTAATAAATTAAATGAATTATTGCAAGATATATTAAATCCGAAAGATGAAGATACAAGATTCCTTCAATATGGTGATATTGAATATCGTGAAAATGATAAAGTACTACAACTTATTAATCGACCAGATGATAATGTATTTAATGGTGATATTGGTGTAGTGACGGGTGTTTATAAAGCAGAAGAAAATGCACTCGGTAAAGATGTCGTCATTGTGGATTATGAAGGGAATGACATAACATACACTAAACAAGATTTATCAGAAATTACACATGCTTATTGTTGTTCAATTCATAAATCCCAAGGGTCGGAATTCCCTATAGTCATTATGCCTATCGTCAGACAATACTTTAGAATGTTACAAAAAAACATTCTATATACTGGACTTACACGTGCGAAACAGTCGCTTGTTGTGTGTGGTGAAGAGCAAGCCTTTAATCAAGGTATTCAAACGCTAGGTCATGAGAGAATGACTTCGTTTGATACGAAATTAAAAATGTATTTCGATACTGATGTTGAAGAAGATACGGAGTCTGAAACAGAATCTATTCAAACGAAACATATTATTTTAACTGAAGATAATATGTTTGAAATAGATCCGATGATTAATATGAATGATAAAACACCATATGATTTTATGAAATAATTGACATCTAAAAATCGAGTGATTATAATCAAATAGAATACAAAAAAGAAATCGAGTAAATAATTGATTGTTTAAGAGACATGTTGGTTGGTGAGAAACATGACAATGATTATTGAACGCTACTTCTTTTATAAAAGTTTAATAAACTTAAAGTGATGACTTATAGTCATAACTAGGGTGGTACCGCGATACGTTCGTCCCTTTTTTAGGGGATGGACGTTTTTTTTATTTTAATTGAGGAGTGAAGACAATGAAAAAATTAAAAGCTAGTGAAATCAGACAAATGTATATTGACTTTTTTGTTGAAAAAGGACATATGGTAGAACCATCTGCACCTTTAGTGCCTATTGATGACGATACTTTATTATGGATAAACTCAGGTGTTGCGACATTAAAAAAATATTTTGATGGTCGAGAAATCCCTAAAAATCCTAAAATTGTAAATGCTCAAAAAGCAATTAGAACAAATGATATTGAAAATGTTGGTTTTACTGCAAGACACCATACATTCTTTGAAATGTTAGGAAACTTTTCAATTGGTGATTACTTTAAACGTGAAGCAATTGAATATGCTTGGGAATTTTTAACGAGTGATAAATGGATGGCAATGGATCCAGAAAAATTATATGTAACGATTCATCCGGAAGATACAGAAGCATATGATTTATGGCATGATTTAATTGGACTTGAAGAAAGTAGAATTATTAGAATTGAAGGTAACTTCTGGGACATCGGTGAAGGACCATCTGGACCTAACACTGAAATATTCTATGACAGAGGCGACACATACGGGAAAGAAGATCCAGCTGAAGAAATGTATCCAGGTGGAGAAAATGAACGTTATTTAGAAGTTTGGAATTTAGTGTTTAGTGAATTTAATCATAATGCTGACCATACTTATACGCCACTTCCAAATCAAAATATTGATACAGGTATGGGTCTTGAGCGTATGACATCTATTTCTCAAGATGTACCAACGAACTATGATACAGACTTATTTATTCCAATTATTGAACAAGTCGAAGCGGTTAGTGGATTAAAATACTTAGAGAATAAAGAACAAGATATCGCATTTAAAGTTATTTCAGACCATATTAGAACGATCAGTTTTGCGATTGGTGACGGTGCGTTACCTGCAAATGAAGGTAGAGGATACGTATTAAGAAGATTACTAAGAAGAGCTGTTCGTTTCAGTCAATCACTTAATATTAACGAGCCATTCTTATATAAATTAGTTGATATCGTAGCAGATATTATGGAAGCGTATTATCCAAATGTTAAAGCGCAAAGTGACTTCATTAAAAAAGTTGTGAAATCTGAAGAAGAACGTTTCCATGAAACACTTGAAGAAGGTTTAGCAATTTTAAACACAATGATGGCATCAGCTAAGCAACAAGGTAATGTATTATCAGGATCAGATGCATTTAAATTATATGATACGTATGGTTTCCCAATCGAGTTAACTGAAGAAATCACTGCACAAGAAGGCATTTCAATAGACAATGAAGGTTTTGAAAATGAGATGCATCAACAACGTGAAAGAGCGAGAGCTGCACGTCAAAAGACGCAATCAATGCAAGTTCAAAATGAAGTACTTGGTAGCATCAACACGCCAAGTAAATTCGTTGGATATGACGTAACAGAAACACAAACAGAAATTACAGATATTATATTTAATGGGGAATTAGTTGATGAAGTAGAAAGTGGAGAAAACATCCAATTTATTTTAAGAGAAACACCATTTTATGCAGTATCAGGTGGTCAAGTAGCGGATAAAGGTATTATTCGTCATAATCAATTTGAAATTGAAGTGACAGAAGTTATAAAAGCACCTAATGGTCAAAATTTACATGCAGGACATGTAACATTTGGACAAGTTCATGTTGGTGAAACTGTAGAAGCTATTGTTAATAAAGATGATCGTAAATCAATTATCAAAAACCACTCAGCAACTCACTTATTACATGCAGCTTTAAAAGAAGTTTTAGGTACGCATGTTAATCAAGCGGGTTCATTAGTTGAAAGTGATAGATTACGATTTGACTTCTCACACTTTGGCCAAGTTACACAAGAAGAATTAGAAACTATCGAAAAAATTGTTAACGAAAAAATTTGGCAAAATATTCCTGTAGTTATTGAAGAAATGCCAATAGAACAAGCTAAAGAAAAAGGCGCTATGGCACTATTCGGAGAAAAATATGGTGATGTTGTAAGAGTTGTTGAAATGTCATCATACTCAATTGAGTTATGTGGTGGTATACACGTACGTAACACAAGTGAAATTGGTATCTTCAAAATTGTTTCAGAATCAGGTACAGGTGCAGGTGTTCGAAGAATCGAAGCTGTAACAGGTAGAAAAGCATATGAAACATTAAAAGAAACAGAAACAATCCTTAAAGATGTTATGCAACATGTCAAAATTAAAGACCAAGCAAGAACAATTGAAAAAATCGAACAAATTCAACAACATAATAAAGACTTAGAAAAAGAAGTTCAACAAAAGAACAAAACAATTACAGAATTAAAATCAGGCAATATTGAAGACAGTGTTGAAGAAATTAATGGCATTAAAGTACTTTCACAATTAGTTGAAGCTGAAAATTCAAAAGTATTAAGATCAATCATGGATGATTATAAATCTAAAATGCAAGATACAGTTCTATTATTAGCAAGTGTCAATGGAGATAAAGTTTCACTTGTTTCTTCAGTACCAAAAGATTTAACGGATAAAGTTAAAGCTGGTGACATTATTAGAGAAGCTGCTCAAATTACAAACGGTAAAGGTGGCGGTCGCCCTGATATGGCTCAAGGTGGCGGAACAGATCCTTCTAAAGTAACAGAAGCATTACAGTTTGTTAAAGACTACATTAAAACGCTATAATTTTACGTGTAATTAGAATATGATATAATTAATATTAAGTTAATGGAGTTAGGGAGTGTAAATAAAGATGAATAATTTTGATAAAACTATGAAATTTAACTATGATGATTTTCCAAAAGAAAATGTCAAAACAGTACTACAAAATGTTTATCGAACTTTAGAAGAAAGAGGCTATAATCCAGTAAATCAAATAGTCGGTTATTTACTTTCTGGCGATCCAGCTTATATACCTAGACACAACGAAGCAAGAAATCAAATAAGACGTTTAGATAGAGATGATATTATGGAAGAGCTTGTATCACACTATTTAAAGCAAGAAAATGAATTCAATGCTTAAAAACAGGATAATAGGTTTAGACGTCGGTAGTAAAACAATAGGTGTAGCTGTAAGTGATGCGATGGGTTGGACAGCTCAAGGTATAGATACACTCCGCATTAACGAAGAAAACGAAGATTTTGGAATTGACCAACTTATAAAAATCATTGATGAATATGATGTTGATACTGTCATTATAGGATTGCCAAAAAATATGAACAATTCTATTGGTCCTCGCGGAGAGGCATCCATTCAATTCAAAGATTTACTTCAACAAGAAAGACCAGAATTAAAAATGGTAATGTGGGATGAAAGACTAAGCACAGTTGGTGCTGAACGCACATTATTAGAAGCAGATGTTTCTCGAAAGAAAAGAAAAAAAGTAATAGACAAAATGGCAGCTGTATTTATATTACAGGGTTACCTAGATTCTATTAAATAATTGATGAGGAGAATGAATAATGACTGAACATAATCACGAAGGACATTTAGAAATTAACAATGAGGAAGAATTATTAACATTAATAGACGAAAATAATAACGAAGTCTTATACCGTAAAGTATTAGAATTCTATCACCCAGAATTCAAGAAAGAATACATCATCTTAGCTGAAGAAGGTACAGCGGATGATGAAGAAATTGAATTAATCCCAATGATTAATGAAGCAAATGACGACGGTGAAGGTGGTAAATTATTACCAGTTGAAACTGACGAAGAGTGGGATATGATTGAAGAAATCGTTAATACTGAAATGGACGATGTTTAAAATTTAATATGTAATAGTACACTTTACCCCTAATGTGATATAATCATTAGGGGTATTTATTTTACATAAGGAGTTACATATGGAAAAAAATAGTATATATAAAGATGCGAGATTATTATCTAAGTATATTAGTTTAACAATCATAAGCATCCTCTTTTTATTACTTATATTAATTACTATAATAGGCTTAATTGTAGTAGGTATTAATGTTAAACCTGTTAACGCCGACAGCAATGAGCAAGTTATTGTAAATGTTAATCCAAACACAAATACTGAAATGTTAAGCCAAGAGTTATCCGATAAAAAAATAATTAGAAATGCTACTATTTTCAAATATTATTTGAAACTCAATAATATTTCTAGCTTTCAAGCAGGGGAATATAAGTTTTCTCCTTCAATGTCACCTAGAGATATTGCGAAAAGTTTAGAAACTGGAAAAGTGTATTTAAAAACAGCGATCCAATATGATGTAAAAGAAGGTTCGAATATAGAATTAATTGCAGGCATTTTAGAAGAAAATACTTCTATTAGTCGCGAAAGCTTTTTGAAGAAAATGAGAGATCAAGATTTTGTGAAAAAATATCAAAAAAAATATACCGATATGTTAACGGACGAAGTATTAAATAAAAACTTAAGATACCCATTAGAAGGCTATTTAGCACCAAGTACGTATCAGTTTTCAAAAAAAGATGTAACGATTGATGACGTTACAAATGAAATGTTGAATGAAACATACCGTACAACTTACAAAATATATAATGAAAATGGCGGCTTTAAATACACGAGTAACTATGAAGAAAAGATGATTACTTTCCATGAGTATTTAACGTTATCTTCAATTGTAGAATCGGAAATGAAAAACGTTACAGATAAATCGAGATATATTTCGGTACTGTTAAACAGAATTGAAAACAATCCACAAATTGCTTTGAATTCAGATGCGACAGTAAGATATGCAAATAAAAAAGAAACAACTGAAGCATTATCAGATAAAGATTATAAAAATGATTCAAAATATAACACATATGCACATAAAGGGCTACCAATAGGTCCAATATGTAATATATCTGATGAAACAGCTAGAACAACGGTAAACCCTCCGGAAACAGATTATTTTTACTATACAACAACCAAAAAGGGAAAAGTATTATTTGCAGAGAATTTAAAAGAACAAGAAAAGAATAGAGAAAAATAATATAAACAAGAACGCTTTTAAATTTTAAAAGCGTTCTTGTTTGCATATATACTTACTTTTTATTCGAAAATATGGTAAAATATCTAATGTTTATGAAATCATATTGTAGATATGACTGATACATACTAACTAGTCAGGAGACTAGTTGGGTTTTTTATTATATTCGAGTGTAAGGAAGTAATGACATGGAAAAAGATATAGAATATATCGAACAATTGTTGTTTCAAAATTCATCAAATATCGATGAATTAAGGCATTATGCTGAACAATATAATGTTCCAATAATGGACAAAATCTCCACAGAGTTTGTTAAACAATTAATTAGAATTAAAGATGTGAAAAGTATTCTAGAGATTGGAACGGCAATTGGATATAGCGCGATGCATTTTGCTTCATGTGATCCGGGTATTAATGTGTGGACGATTGAAAGAAAAGAAGAAATGTATGAACAAGCTATTTCAAATATTAAAGACTTTGGTTATGAAAGCCAAATAAATGTTATCTTTTCTGATGCATTAGAAGCTTTTGAATTGTTACCTACCGACCAGTCATTTGATATGATTTTTATCGATGCTGCTAAAGCTCAATCACAAAAGTTTTTTGAACTATATGAACCACTGCTTAAAGATGATGGCATCATTATTACTGACAATATTTTATACCATGGTTTTGTCAGTAATATTGAAATTGTAAGAAACAGAAACGTTAAACAAATGGTAAAAAAAGTTCAAAAATATAATCATTGGTTAATGAATCATGAAAATTATAAAACGACATTGATTAATATTGGTGATGGTATGGCCATTTCTAAAAAGGAGAAGTTGTAATGACAGAATTACTAGTGACACCTAAGTCCGTTGAACATATTGAACAATTAATTAAATTAGGTGCTGATGCATTTGTCATTGGTGAAGAAAAATTTGGATTAAGACTTGCTGGTGAATTTAAAGAACCAGAACTTCGTGAAGCCATTAAGCTTATCCATGATCATGGTAAAAAAGCATACGTAGCGGTAAATGGTATTTTTCATAATGAACATATTGATGATTTGGAATCTTATATTGATTTGTTACATGAATTAAAAGCAGATAGAATCATTTTTGGCGATCCAGCAGTAGTTATGGCAATGAAAAATCGTGAGAATCCTATACCTTTAAATTGGAATGCTGAAACAATCGTGACAAATCATTTTCAATGTAATTATTGGGGTGATAGAGGTTCAGCTAGAGCAGTGTTGGCTCGTGAGTTAAGTATTGAAGAAGTACTAGAAATTAAAGAAAAAAGTAATGTCGAAATAGAAGTTCAAGTACACGGCATGACTTGTATGTTCCAGTCTAAAAGAAAATTACTTGGTAATTACTTTATGTATCAAGATAAAGTTATGAAAATTGAAAATCGTAAAGAAAATAAAGACATGCTTTTATATGATGAAGAAAGAAGTAATAAATATCCAATATATGAAGATTATAATGGTACACACATTATGAGTCCGAATGATATTTGCTTAATCGAAGACTTAGAGGATTTATTAGAAGCACAAATTGATGCGTTTAAGATTGACGGCGTACTTCAAACAGAAGAATATATTAATATCGCGACTGAGCAATATAGACAAGCGATTGACTTATATAACGAAGATCCAGAGTTATATGAAGATGAAAAATTTATGTTAGTTGAACCAATAGAAGAGGTTCAAAAAGATCATCGTCCAATGGATCAAGGATTTATGTTCAAACAAACAGTTTATTAAGTTATATTAAAGGAATGATATATATGAAAGTTCTAGAACCTATTGGCGCAAGTCGTCAAACAAAGATAAAAAAACCAGAACTTCTAGCGCCTGCAGGAAATTTAGAAAAACTCAAAATTGCTGTTCATTATGGTGCGGATGCTGTGTTCCTAGGTGGACAAGAATATGGTTTAAGGTCAAATGCTGATAACTTTACGATGGAAGAAATTAAAGAAGGCGTTCAGTTTGCAGCAAAATATGGCGCAAAAATTTATGTTACAACAAATATTTTTGCTCATGATGAAAATATTCCAGGACTAGAAGAATATTTAAAAAATCTAAATGAAACGGGTGCACATGGTATTATAGTTGCTGATCCACTTATTATAGAAACGTGTAAACGTGTGGCACCTAATTTAGAAATCCATTTAAGTACACAACAATCTTTATCAAATTATCGTGCAGTTCAATATTGGAAAGAAGAAGGACTTGAGAGAGTCGTTCTAGCTCGTGAAACGAGTGCTGAAGAAATGCGCGAAATGAAAGAAAAAGTTGATATTGAAATAGAAACATTTATACATGGAGCAATGTGTATTGCATATTCTGGTAGATGTACATTAAGTAATCATATGACAGCAAGAGACTCAAATAGAGGTGGTTGTTGTCAAAGTTGTAGATGGGATTACGATTTAATATCAGTAGAAGAAGATGGAGAATTAGAGCCATATTTCGATGGTAATGAGATCACGCCTTTTGCAATGAGTCCAAAAGACTTGAAATTAATCGAATCAATACCTAAAATGATGGACATCGGTATAGATTCTCTAAAAATTGAAGGTCGTATGAAATCTATTCATTATATTGCTACTGTTGTATCTGTATATCGTAAAGTAATTGATCGCTATGCTGAGGATCCAGAAAACTTTAAAATCGATCCTAGATGGTTGATTGAATTAGATAAATGTGCGAATAGAGATACAGCACCAGCTTTCTTCGAAGGTGTACCACATTACGAAGAACAAATGTTTGGACACGAATCAAATAAAAAAACACCTTTTGATTTTTGTGGATTAGTGTTAGACTATGACGAAGTATCACAAATAGCTACCATCCAACAAAGAAATTATTTCAAGCCAGGACAAGAAATTGAATTTTTTGGACCTGAAATTGAAAACTTCACTCAAGTCATAGATAAGATATATGATGAAAATGGTGAAGAACTCGACGCAGCCAGACATCCACTTCAAGTCATTCAAATAAAAGTGGATCGTCAGATTTATCCAAATAACATGATGAGAAAGGGAATCGTTTGATGGGAAAGACTACAATTATAGGTATTGCAGGGGGTTCTGGTTCAGGTAAGACTTCTGTAACATCCGAAATTATGAAAAATTTAGATGGATATAGTGTTGCATTAATAGAACAAGATTACTATTATAAAGATCAATCGCATATGTCTTTTGAAGATAGATTGAAGACTAACTATGATCATCCATTCGCTTTCGATAATGAAAGATTAAAACAAGATTTAACTAGAATTAAAGATGGACATGCAATTGAAGTGCCTACGTATGATTATTCAAATCACACGAGAAGCGATAAGACGATTAGATTCGAACCTAAAGATGTTATTATACTTGAAGGTATATTCGCGCTTGAAAATGAAGATTTACGTAATTTAATGGATGTTAAGATTTATGTTGATACTGATGCTGACTTAAGAATTTTACGTCGTTTAACGAGAGACATTAAAGAAAGAGGACGTACGATGGAGTCAGTAATTGATCAATACTTATCAGTTGTAAGACCGATGCATATCCAATTTATTGAACCAACGAAGAAATATGCGGATATCATCATCCCTGAAGGTGGTAGTAATAAGGTAGCTATTGATATTATGACTACGAAAATTCAATCGTTAGTTAAAAATATTTAAATAATTATAAAGTAAAGGAAGATGGAAGAATGGAAACACAAAAAGAATTTCCTATGACACAGGAAGGTTTTAACAAATTAGAAAAAGAACTTGAAGAATTAAAAACAGTTAAGCGACCAGAAGTCGTTGAAAAAATAAAAGTAGCACGTAGTTTTGGTGACTTATCTGAGAACTCTGAATACGATGCAGCTAAAGATGAGCAAGGTTTCATTGAACAAGAAATTCAAAAAATTGAAAACATGATTCGTCATGCACAAATTATTGAAGATAATGGTTCAAAAAATGTTGTCCAAATCGGAAGAACTGTAACATTTACTGAAGTTCCAGGTAACGAAGAAGAAAGCTACAAAATTGTTGGTTCAGCAGAAGCAGACCCATTTGAAGGTAAAATTTCTAATGAGTCTCCAATTGCTAAAGCTTTAATTGGTAAAAAATTAAACGAAGAAGTAAATGTTCCATTACCAAATGGTAACGAAATGAAAGTTAAAATCGTAAAAATCGATTAATCGTATTATAATTTAGAAGGAAAGCTGTAGAAACGTATGAAACAAACGTTTTTACAGCTTTTTTTTATATAAATCATGGTATTATGATAAAGTATAATTGATTTAATTATCTGATTATTAAAAGCGTTAACAAAGGGGTGGTAAAATTGGATATTAAGCAAGTGAGTGAGACGCATTTTATGATTTATGAACAAAATGAAATCAGTCCAGAAATAAGGAATAAAATTTCGACGATTGCATTACATATTGAATCATTGCAACATCCAGCTGTTATAAGTGTGACATCATCATATCGATCAATCATGGTTGCATTTGATGCGAAACAATATACATACGAAACAGTCCTTCATGAACTAGACTTACATCATTTAAATCTTAATCAAGAAAATGCATCACATTCAAAAAAGTTGATAACATTACCAGTTGTATATGGTGGTGAATTTGGTCCAGATTTAAATATTGTTGCTGAACATGCACAATTATCAGAAGAAGAAGTGATTCAAATACATACTGAAGAAAATTATTTAATTTATGCAATTGGATTTTTACCTGGCTTTCCATTTTTAGGAGGACTAAATGAGAAAATACATACACCTAGAAAGGAAACGCCAAGAAGTAAAATCGTCCAAGGATCTGTTGGAATTGCAAATAATCAAACTGGACTTTATCCGAAATCATCACCAGGCGGATGGCAAATTATTGGTCGCACACCAATAGATGTTTTTAACTTAGATCGAGAGCCTATGATTTTATACGAAGCTGGAGACTATATTGCTTTTAAAGCTATTCATCAAGAAGAATTTACGCGAATTGAAGACGAGATTGTAAATGGCATATTTGATTATAGTCAGTTAGTAGGTGATTTGTAATGAAATGTATAAAACCAGGTTTGTTTACGACTGTTCAAGATATAGGTCGATCAAAATTTGAAAAAGATGGATTTTCTGAAGCGGGTGTTATGAATCAATATTTATACAGTATCGCGAATGCTTTAGTGGATAATGAAAATGCACCTGTATTAGAAGTGACATTAAATGGACCTACATTAAAATTTGAAGAACCGAATATCGTCGTATTTGTTGCATATGCTGCAGATATACAGCTTGATGATCAACCAATACCAGTAAATACAGCAATTTATGTAGAAAAAGGACAAGTGCTCAATATAAAGACTATTACATCTGGGGCAAGAGGCTATTTAGCTTTTCATAAATCTTTAAATATCGAACCGATATTAGACAGTGTATCAACACATAGTAGAAGTGGCATAGGTGGCATGAATGGAAGAACATTAAACAGAAATGATGTTTTGAAATTCAAAGATAAAACTATAAACCATGACATTATAGGTAATACGTTTAATATCAATCAATTAGAAGATGCAAACATCATTCCAATTATGGAAGGGCTACAATTTGATGAATTTACATTAGAAGCACATGACCAACTTGTTAATCAATCATATACAATATCAGAAATGTCAGATCGTATGGGTTATCGATTAAATGGGGATGAACCGCTTAAACATAAACATAACGCAGATATTATTTCTGAACCGATTGCACCAGGTAGTGTACAAGTTCCTATTAATGGTCAACCGATTATATTGCTTAATGATCGTCAGACGATAGGTGGTTATACAAAGATTGCTACAGTTAGTTTTATAGGTAGAGAAAAGCTTTCTCAATTAAAAGCAAATGATAGCATTACTTTTAAATGGATTTCGTTTGAAGATGCCACGCTTGAATATCAAACATATATTAAACAATTAGAAGCAGATATAGATGATATTAAACTGAAAAAATATAAAGATTTAAGCAATATTCGTCCTAAATCTAAAAATATAGCAAAACTTATAAAGGGGAATCAGTCATGAATATAGAAAAGATAGAAGAACTTATTAAACTCATGAAACAAAATCAAGTAAATTATATGAAATATAAAGATGAAACGGTCGAAGTCGAGTTAGATTTAAAATCAACATCAAATAACGTGACTACAACACCAGTCAATAATGTTGAAGAAAACACGCCAACTTCAAAACAAGAAGAACAGCTTAATACAATAGAAGCGGAAATCCTTGGAACATTTTATTTACAAGATGAAGAAACATTACAAAATCCACTTGTCAAAGTTGGAGATGAAGTGAAAAAAGGTCAAGTTGTCGGTTATATCGAATCAATGAAAGTACTCAATGAAGTTATAAGTGAGTATGACGGTATCGTTAATGATATACAAATTAATCATGGGGATCCTGTTGAATACGGACAAACGATTATCACATTGAAATAAGGGGGATTTATATGATTAAGCGTTTACTGATTGCAAACAGAGGCGAGATTGCGGTAAGAATCATTAGAACATGTAGAATGATGAATATCACAACAATCGCAATATATTCCAAAGCAGATAAAGATAGTTTACATGTGCAATTAGCAGATGAAGCCATTTGTATTGGACCAAGTCAATCAAGTGATAGTTATTTAGATATTGAACGCATTTTAGAAGCTTGTAAGATGAGTAAAGCAGATGCGATTCATCCTGGTTATGGATTTTTATCAGAATCCACGACTTTTAGAAAAAGAGTAGATGAAGAAAATATTATCTTTGTTGGTCCTAGTTATAACACGATGGATTTAATGGGAGATAAAATAAAAGCAAGAGAAACGATGTACAACGCGAACGTACCTATTATTCCTGGGTCTATTGGAGAAGTAAAGACAGTTAAAGAAGCAGAAGAAGTTGCTCAAAAAATAGGATATCCATTTGTGTTAAAGGCTGCTAGTGGCGGTGGTGGTAAAGGTATTCGAATCGTACAAGAACCTGACCAACTTGAACAATTCTTTAAAGAGGCTCAATCTGAAGGCGAAAAATACTTTGGAGATAAACGTGTGTATATTGAAACATTTATTGATGAAGCTAGACATGTGGAAGTTCAAATACTCGCGAGCAAACATGGTGAAGCAATTCATCTCGGTGAACGAGATTGTTCAATTCAAAGAAAGAACCAAAAGTTAATCGAAGAAGCACCTTGTGCAGCATTAGATCAAAGTACAAGAAATTCGTTACACACAGATGCTGTAAAAGCCGCTAAAGCTTGTAATTATGAAAGTGCTGGAACAATTGAATTTTTACTAACTGATGACGGCTATTATTTCTTAGAAATGAATACACGCATTCAAGTTGAACATACAGTCACAGAATTATTAACAGGTGTTGATTTAATTAAGCAACAAATATTAGTAGCTAATGGTGAGAAGTTATCTATTAATCAAGAGGATATCCATTTTGATGGGCATGTGATTGAATGTCGTATAAATGCAGAAAATCCAGAAAAACAATTCCGCCCAGCAGCAGGTGTTGTTCAAGCTTTACATTTACCTAATGGATTTAATACGAGAGTAGACAGTATGTTATATGATGGTTATCAAATTCCACCATACTATGATTCATTAGTCGCTAAAATACTTGTTAAAGGTGAAGATAGACTTGAAGCAATTGAAAAAATGAAAGGTACGTTAGAAGAAACGGTCATTGATGGTTTTCCGACAACGTTAGACTTTTTATATCGCGTGTTGAGTTATGAACCATATATTAAAAATGATATAACCATTAAGTTTCTACATGAACATAAAATCGTTTAAGGAGAGGGTATTGTGGTACAAGTTGATTTGAATTGTGATTTAGGAGAAAGCTTTGGTAACTATAAACTTGGTAATGATGAAAGTATATTACCTTTAATCACTTCTGCAAATGTCGCTTGTGGTTTTCATGCAGGAGATCAACACGTTATGAATGAAACAGTTAAATTGGCGGTTCAACATGATGTACATATAGGTGCTCATCCAGGTTTTCAAGATTTAATTGGATTTGGGCGTAGAAACATAGATGTTACACCAGAAGAAGTTTATGATTTAGTGATTTATCAATTAGGTGCATTAGCTGGATTTTGTAAAATACACGAAACAAAAATACACCATGTTAAGCCACATGGTGCGTTATATCAAATGGGTGCTAAAGATCCAGAAATTGCCGATGCAATTGTTAAAGCGGTGAAAGATTTTGATGATCAGTTATTATTCGTTGGTTTATCTAATAGTGAACTAATCGAATCATGTAAACGTCATAATTTAACATATAAGAGTGAAGTATTTGCTGATCGTGCATACGAGGATAATGGCCAATTAGTTTCTAGGAAAAAAGAAGGTGCGCTTATTAAAGATACAAACCAAGCTGTCGCACAAGTTATTAAAATGGTTAAAGAATCTAAAGTTATCACGATAAATGGAAATGAAATTCCGATTGAAGCAGATACAATATGTGTACATGGAGACGGACAACATGCTTTAGATTTTGTTCAAGAAATTATTCGACAGTTTAAAGCTGAAGGCATAGAAATTAGTGCAATGAAATAGGAGGAAAGCGTATGAAGCAAAATAAAGGGTATGAGGAGTTAAATCAACCGTTTGAAATAACAAATAAACATAGAAGAATTCTATGGGGTGCAGTATTCTTAATGGCTACTTCATCTATTGGACCAGCATTTTTAACTCAAACGGCAGTTTTTACTGAGCAATTTCTTGCAAGCTTTGCATTTGCAATACTTGCATCTATTCTGATTGATATCGGTGCACAAATTAATATTTGGCGTGTTATCACAGTTGTAGGTAAAGGTGGACAAGATATCGCGAATGATGTGTTTAAGGGGTTAGGTACATTTATCGCAATATTAATCGCTATTGGTGGGCTAGCATTTAACATCGGTAACGTTGCAGGTGCTGGGCTAGGACTTAATGCGATATTCGGTTTAGATGTAAGAATTGGTGCAGGTATTACAGGCGTATTAGCAATTTTAATATTTGTTGTTAAAAACGCACAAAAAGTCGTAGATATTATTACACAAATATTAGGTGTACTCATGATTGCCATTGTTGCTTATGTAATGGTATTAACGAAACCACCAGTTGTCGAAGCGGCACAAAAAATGATTGTACCTGATGATATTAGTAAACTCATTGTACCAATCATCACATTGGTTGGTGGAACTGTTGGTGGTTATATTACATTTGCAGGTGCTCATAGATTGTTAGAAGCAGGTATCACTGGAAAAGGTTATATACCATTTGTAAATAGAGCGGCCATTTCAGGTATTTTAACAACGGGTATAATGAGAACATTTTTATTCTTAGCAGTACTTGGTGTTGTTGTTACAGGATTCACTTTAAATCCAGACAATCCACCAGCTTCTGTATTTGAACATGTATTAGGACCTGTCGGTAAACAAGTATTCGGTGTTGTATTATTTGCAGCAGCATTATCATCAGTAATTGGCTGTGCATACACAAGTACAACATTTATTCAATCATTGCATCCATCTATTAAAAATCATAGAAACTTAGTTATTATTATTTTCATAGTTGTTTCATCTATTGTATTCTTAACAATTGGTAAGCCGGTTAAATTATTAATTATTGCTGGTGCATTGAACGGTTTAATTTTACCAGTAACTTTAGGAACAATTTTAATTGCTTCTAAGAAGAAAAGTATCGTTGGTGACTATAAACACCCAACTTGGATGATTGTAATTGGTGTTGTTGCTGTTGTTACAACATTAATAGCAGGGGTATTATCATTACAAGGCTTACAAAGTTTATGGAATAGTTAAAAACGTATTTCAAAGTATACTAATTATGTTAATATAAATATTGAATGAATATGATGGAGTGATAAAGCATGATTGGTATTATTGGAGCAATGGAAGAAGAAGTAGAAATATTAAAGTCATCTATTGAAAATAGAGAAACAATCCAAATTGCACATGTTATTTTTTATAAAGGTAATATAGAAGATAAACAAGTTGTATTAGCACAAAGTGGTATTGGTAAAGTAAATGCTGCAATTACAGCAACATTACTAATCAATGAATTTAAACCAGATTTAATCATTAATACAGGGTCAGCAGGTTCTGTTGATAGCGAATTAAATATTGGTGATATCATTATTAGTAATAAAGTTTATTATCATGATGTCAATGCAACGGCATTTGGCTATAAATTGGGACAAGTACCAAGTATGCCAGAATTTTATGAAACTGATAGTAAATTAATCGACTTAGCGAAATCATCAATAGAACAGCTTGATTTAAATGGTATTGTTGGTGAGGTTGCTACAGGTGATAGTTTCATTGGCTCAATTGATCAGCGTAAAGTGATTAAATCTAACTTTCCTACTGCAAGTGTCGTAGAGATGGAAGCTGGTGCAATTGCGCAAACTTGTTACCAATATAATGTGCCTATTATTGTTACGAGAGCTGTTTCAGATTTAGCAGATAAAGAATCTGATGTTACTTTTGAAGAATTTTTAAAAGTAGCTTGCGTCAATTCTAGTAAAATTGTAAAATTATTATTAAATAGAGTGGCATAAGGAGGCAGTTTCATGTTAATATTAATGGCTATCGCTGTCATTGCTACAGCACTTGTTGGTTATGTGATTTATGCGAATACAGAAGTTGAAAAATCTTCTGACCGTGAAATTACAGAATAATATTTAGTGTTGCGAATCATAAGTGATTTGCAACACTTTTATTTTGTATTCAACTAAAGGAATGTATATATGATTTATGTTAAAATAAAAGATAATATTGAGGTGTAATAATGGGATTATTTACAAAATATTTTTTACCAAATGAATATGTTCAATCAGTATTTAATATCGAACCTGAACATTTAAAATCTAAAAATATAAAAGCAATTATCACAGACTTAGATAATACATTAGTAGGTTGGGATGTTAAAGATCCAACTGATGAAGTGAGAAATTGGTTTGAAAATATGAAAGATAATGGTATAACAGTTACGATTGTTTCTAATAATAATCAAGAACGTGTTGCGTCATTTTCATCAACATTAAATATTGATTATATTTTTAAAGCACGTAAACCACGTGGTAAAGCTTTTAGACAAGCAGCTAAATTAATGAACGTCAATAAGTCTGAAGTAGTTGTTATTGGTGATCAAATGTTAACAGATGTGTTTGGTGGAAATAGAAACGGATTATATACAATTATGGTCGTACCTGTGAAAAAGACAGATGGTTTCGTTACGAAATTCAATCGATTAATAGAAAGAAGATTTTTAAATTACTTTAAGAGAAAAGGTTTAATTAACTGGGAGGAATAAATTTGACAGAGTTTGCTAAATGTATTGGTTGTGGTGCAACACTTCAATCTGAAAATCCAAATGAAGCTGGATACGTTCCACAATCAAGTTTGAATAAAGAAGATGTCATTTGTAAAAGATGTTTTAGACTTAAAAATTATAACGAAGTCCAAGATGTTGATTTAACAAGTGAAGATTTTCTAAACATGTTGAAATCTCTTCACAATGAAGATGGTCTTATTGTCAATGTTGTGGATGTATTTGATTTAGAAGGATCTATGATACATCGCTTAAAAGATATAGTAGGTAAGAAAAAAGTCGTACTTGTCGCGAATAAAATGGATATCTTACCTAAAGCTATTAATAAAAGAAGAGTTGAAATTTGGTTAAGAAATCGTGCGAAAGATTTTGGACTTAATCCTGACGAAGTTGTATTGATTTCTGCATATAAAAATCAAGGAATTGATGATTTACTATCAACTATCGAGAAAGTAAGAGATGGTAAAGATGTTTATGTAGTGGGTACAACAAACGTTGGTAAATCTACATTAATCAATAGATTGATTGAAAAGAGTGTCGGTGAAAAAGAAGTGATTACAACAAGTCATTTTCCTGGTACAACATTAGATATGATTGATATTCCATTAGATGATGATTCATATATGTTTGATACACCTGGTATTATTCAAAGTCATCAAATGACGCATTACGTTACAGATAAAGAATTGAAAGTTGTTATGCCTAAAAAAGAAATTAAGCCAAAAGTTTATCAATTAAACGAAGAACAAAGCTTATTCTTAGGTGGCTTAGTTAGAGTAGATTATGTAAGTGGCGGTAGACGTTCTTTAACATGTTTTGTATCAAACGACTTAAACATTCATAGAACAAAGTTATCAAACGCTGAAGATTTATGGAAACGTCAAATTGGTGAGCTTCTTAAACCACCATATGATCCATCAAACTTTAACTTCGACAACTTAAAAACAACTGAGATTACAACCGAATCTGAAAGAAAAGATGTTATGATTTCAGGATTAGGATTTGTAACTGTAGATGCAGGTGCAGAAATACATGTTACGGCGCCTAAAGAAGTCGAAGTTACATTAAGAACATCTATTTTATAAGAGGTGAATTAAATGAAGTTTGGAGTTATCGGACATCCTATTAACCATTCGCTTTCACCGATTATGCACGCAGCAAGTTTTGAAGCATTAGGTAGGGAAGATGAATATGGTGCTTTAGATATTCCACCAGAACAATTTAAACATATTAAAGAAATAATAAATGAAAAAGCTTTAGACGGCTTTAATATTACAATACCTCATAAAGAATCCATCTTGCCTTATTTAGATGAAGTATCTTCAAATGCTAAGCATATTGGTGCTGTTAACACAGTTCTAATACAAGATAATAAATGGATTGGGTATAATACAGATGGTATTGGTTTTGTTAAAGGTTTAATTGAACATTACGGTAGCATTCAAGATCGTAAAATTTTAGTACTTGGTGCTGGTGGTGCGAGTAAAGGTATTGTTTCGGAAATGCAGAAGTTTACGAATCATAAAATAACAGTGGCAAATAGAACGATGTCTAGATTTGATAATTGGCAAATTGATATTGAAACTATAAGTCTGACAGATGTTCAATCTGTTCTTCATACATTTGATATTATTATTAATACGACACCGGTTGGCATGAATACACAGCATAGTGAATTCATTATTCCTGTGGAGAAGATAAGTAAAAATAGTTTAGTTTGTGATATTATCTATATTCCTGACAAGACACCGCTACTGCAAGCATGTGAACAAGCAGGTATTGCAATATATAACGGATTGGATATGTTCGTTTATCAAGGCGCAGAAAGTTTTAAAATATGGACGGGACAAGAAGCCCATATAGAATCAATGAGAAATAAAGTACAAGAGGAACTTAAAAGGAGATCATTATGTTAACAGGTAAACAAAAGAGATATTTAAGAAAAGAAGCGCATCATTTAGATCCAATTTTCCAAATTGGAAAAGGCGGATTAAATGACAATATGATAGAACAAGTGCAAGACGTACTTGAAAAAAGAGAATTGATCAAAATTCATATCTTACAAAATAATATGGATGATCATAAAGAAGTAGCTGAATCAATTGCTGAACAAGCAGGTGCTGAACTCGTACAACTTATCGGTAATATTATTGTCTTATATAAAGAATCTAAAGAAAATAAGAGATTAGAACTACCATAATATTATGAAAAAGCTCATGATCTATGGAGGTCAATTTAATCCAATTCATATTGGACATATGTTAGTTGCGAGTGAAGCATATCAATTTGTTCAACCTGATAAATTCATTTTCTTACCAAGTTATCAATCACCACTTAAAGAACATAACGAATCTTATTTAATAGAATCAGAACGTGTAAAAATGTTAGAATTAGCTATTGAAGATTTGCAATTCGGTGAAGTTGATGAGAGAGAACTTAATAGAAAAGGTACGAGTTACACATTTGATACAATTAAAGAATTTAAACAAGAATTTCCTGATTATCAAATATATTTTGTAATCGGTTCAGATCAATACGAGAATTTGCATAAATGGAGAAACATTGCAGAATTAAAAGAATTGTTAACATTTGTAGTTGTTAATAGAGAAGTTGATAAACAAGATGTTAAAGAAGGGATGTTAGCATTACACATTCCTAGAATTGATGTAAGCTCAACAGACATTCGCAATAGATGTAAAAATCGTCAATCTATAAAGATGCTCGTTACGCCACGAATTGAAAGATATATCAAAAGGGGACGATTGTATGAAAATTAAAAAAGCAGTCAAATTGGTTGAAGAAACGTTACCATCAAAAAGATATAATCACTCTATGAGAGTAGCCGAAACAGGTAAGAAAATGGCAGAAATCTTTGATGGTGACATGAAAAAAGTTGAATTAGCAGGTATACTGCATGATTTATGTAAATATGAAGAACTTTCAGCGTTATATCAAAGTGTAACGCAATATGATCTAGGGCAAGATTTATTGAGTTATGGCTCAGAAATACTACATGGACCAGTTGCTGCTGCAAGGCTTAAAGATCAATATGATATAAATGATGAAGATATTTATTACGCAATTTATAGTCATACGACTGGTAGAGCGCAAATGAATAAGACTGAAAAAATAATTTTTATTGCTGACTATATTGAACCTAAAAGAACAACTCCAGGTGTAGACGAAATTAGAGATATTGTCTTTAAAGAACGCAACTTGGATAAAGCAGTATATGAAATATCAAAACGTACAGTGTTACACTTAATTAATAAGGATAAAACAGTACATTTAAAAACTATAGAATGCTTAAATTATTATAATATGCATTCAGAACAATAAAGGAATGGTTAAATGAATTCAAATGATTTAATGAAACAAACGTTACTCGCATGTGATGATAAACGTGCTGAAGACATTATTGCAATTGATATGAAAGGTATTAGCGATATAGCTGATTATTTTGTTGTATGTCATGGTAACAGTGACAAGCAAGTTCAAGCTATTGCAAGAAATGTTAAAGATGAAGCGGAAATAAATGAAGTATTAGTGAAAAGACTAGAAGGCTTTAATGAAGCAAGATGGGTATTAATTGATTTAGGTGACGTTGTTGTACACGTATTCCATAGAGAAGAGCGTGATTACTACGACTTAGAAAGATTATATAAAGACGCACCAATTATCACTCTAAATGAGGTAGCACAATAATGGCATACAATCGTATGAGCCATTACTATGACCTTCTAACTGAAGATCAACCATATGATAAATGGAAACACATCGTCGGTCATTATGTTACAGGTAATGATAACGATATTTTGGATATTGGTTGTGGTACAGGACGCTTAACAGAACAATTATTAGAATATGGTCGCGTAAGTGGACTTGATTTAAGTGAAGAGATGTTAGAAGTGGCAGAAAGTCGTAATCCTAATATTAATTGGTATTGCCAAGATATGAGAGATTTAGACTTACCACAAAGTTACAATGTAATTACTATCTTTTGTGACAGCTTGAATTATATAACAGACCCTGAAGAAGTTCTTCAAGTATTTAACTATGTTAATCAATTTTTAAATGATGGTGGATTGCTAATATTTGATGTGCATTCGCTATATAAGATGAATCACCAATTTAATAACCGTAACTATATTGATGAAACAGAACAATTAACTTTAGCATGGCAAGCAATTGCTGGTGAAGAACCTAATAGTGTATATCATCAAATGTCATTTTTCATTGAAAGAGAAGATGGACTTTACGAACGATTCGATGAAGAACATTATCAAGTCACATATGAAATCGACCTTTATAAACAACTTTTAGACTTTGCTGGATTTAAAGTTGAAAGTGTATTTACTGATTTCAATATCGATCAATTTGATGAAAATGGCGATAGACATTTTATAGTTGCAAGAAAGTAATTTAGAACACTTCCTACGTTTAATAATGTAGGAGGTGTTTTTTTGAAATATATTTATGAAATGAAGGAATGGCTAATAGAGAATTACCAACTTGCAATCATCATGATTGTTGTATTATTTTTCATTTGTAATAGCCTTTTCACTGGTAATGATGATAATGAAGCTATCATTCATCAACAAGATACAACAAATGAAGTTAAACAACAGTCTTCAGATGATAACGCTGTTGATAAGACAGATGAATCTAAATCTACTAAAGAAGTTAATAGAAACGTAGTAGTAGATGTAAAAGGAGCTGTTAATTATCCCAATACATATACTATGTCTTCAAAGGATCGCGTACATGATGTATTAAAGAAAGCTCAAACAAAGCATAATGCAGATTTGTCTAAAATCAATTTATCAGAACGACTTAAAGATCAAATGTATATATATGTTCCAATAAACGGCGAACATGTGCCTAGTGTTAATACAAACCAATCTACAAATGATAAAGTAGAAGTCAATATTAATACAGGTGATAAATCAGAAATCGAAAAGTTACCTGGTATCGGTCCAAGTAAAGCAGATGCCATTTTACATTATAGAGAAACAAATGGAGAATTTAAAACTGTTGATGATTTGAAGAAGGTTAAAGGATTTGGAGATAAAACAGTCGAAAGTTTAAAAGATTTTATCGTTTTAAATTAAATTGCATTTATACTTGTTAAATTTTACAATAAGAATATATGAAAGGTAGGTCGATGTGTAATGGATAGAATTGAATGGAAAGAATACTTTATGGCTCAAAGTCATCTATTATCATTAAGGTCAACGTGTGAACGGTTATCTGTCGGTGCAACAATCGTTAAAGATAATAGAGTGATTGCTGGTGGATATAATGGGTCTGTTTCAGGAGAAGAACATTGTATAGATAATGGCTGCCTTGTAGTGGACGGTCATTGTATAAGAACTATTCATGCTGAAATGAATGCGATTATACAATGTGCTAAGTTAGGTGTTTCCTCAGAAGGTGCGACTATTTATGTTACACATTTTCCTTGTCTAAATTGCACGAAATCAATTATACAAGCTGGTATTAAACAAATTTATTATGCTGACGATTATCATAATCATACATATGCAATACAACTGTTAGAACAGTCCGGTGTACACTACGAAAAAATCAATTTCCATCCAGAAGACATTATTAAATATTTAAAGTAAGGACTAATATTTAAGATGTGGTTTTATTTTGCACTTTATTTATTGTCCGGTTTAATTTTCTTTGTACATCCTTATGTAAGTATATTCATGCTCATTATCTTAGTTATAAGTTGCTATATTAAATGGCAATCATTAAAAATTTTGGTAATGAGCTTTATATTTTTTATGATAGGTTACTTAATTTATCCAAATGATCCATTACAATATTACGAATCATTTAACGTCTCAAAAAATCATAAAAATTATACTGAAGTGATTCAGTTTGGAGATAAGTTAACGATTGATGGAGACGGCTTTCAAGCTGAAGGACAAATCCATAATCAAACGTTTAAAGCATTTTATACGATTAAAAATGAAAAAGAAAAGCTTAAACTTTTAAATCAAATGCCGTATTTAAAAAATTGTCGTATTACTTACTCTTTAAATCAAACTATACCTAATACTAACGCATTAAAATTTCAATACTTTGAGTTTTTGCAAAATCATGATATTAAAGGTGTTATTAAAATAGAACAATTATTTTTTAATACTTGTACAAGTCGGTCATTAAATATGATCGAACGTATTCAACTATATCGAACGAATTTAATCCATGAGATGAAACAACTTGATATAGATGGTGTTGATGATATTATTGCGCTCACTTTAGGGGATACAACTTATTTAAGTGAAGAAAGAATAGAGCAGCTTAAAAAATTAGGTATATATCATTTATATGCTGTAAGTGGATCGCATGTCGCATTGTTAAATATATTTTTATTCAAATTATTACTTAGGATGAACATCAAATATCATCATGCCGAGAATATGATATTTATTTTATTACCTATATATGCTGTTTTAACTAGTTTAAGTCCGAGTGTTCTTAGAGCAGTAGGTGTGGTAATGGTTTATATGATTTTGAATAAAGTCATGAAAATAGACGCTTTACAAATACTATCTATCACTTTCATTGTTTATACAATTTATAATCCTCATATTATTTTCGATATTGGTTTCCAATTATCCTATATCGTCTCCACGTTTATCATTTTATGTATACCACTTATAAAATCTTTCAATACAATCCACAAAATCATTACGATCAATGTCGTATCTCAATTATCCTCATTTGTCATATTACTGATTCACTTTAATACTTTTCAATGGCTAGGATTTATAACAAACTTCATCTTTATCCCACTTTTTGAATTAATTATTTTTCCACTTGTGATGTTATTCATGTTGATGTTTGCCACTTTTGGGGAAGTTCCTAATTTATTTACGACACTAATAGAAATTTGTATGAATCAAACTTTTAAATTAATAGATGTTATGAGTCGTATTCCTATAAATGAGTTGGTCGTTAAAAATCTAACCGAATGGATATATTTAATCATTCTCATTATAGAAGTGTTAGTTTTAATGTTATTTATTAAAAGGATATATATTAAATCTTTACTCCTTTTCACAATGTTAGTCATTGCCATCACATATCACTTTAATCATAACGAGGTTGTTTTAAAATTTCTTGATATTGGTCAAGGAGATGCAATGATTGCTTATCATCATGATGTGAATCAAATTGTGATGATTGATACTGGTGGTAAAGATAAATTGAAGAAGAAACCGTGGCAAACTAGAAATAAAATATCAAATTATACAGATTCAATTATTGTGCCCGAACTTAAAGAAATGGGATTTCAAAAGATTGATTATTTAATCATTACACATCCACATGCAGTTCATATGGGAGAATTAGCTACTTTGAGTAAAAAGGTATCAATTAAACATTTAATTATCAACAAGAAGACTTGGGATAGTCGTGAATTAAAACATTTGTTAGAAGAGGTTAAAGAAACGAACACACAAATTGTAGATAGCTCAAATTTGAATGAATTAAAGATTGGAGAATCGACGTATAAATTTTTTAACCAAAATAGTCCGAATTATGAAGATAAGAATGATACGTCAATCGTTACTGAAATCACTTCGTTTGGCAGAACAATATTAACGACGGGTGATGCAACAGAAAAGGTAGAGCAAAGTATATTGAGTCAACTTAAAGGTAATTATGATATTTTAAAAGTAGCGCATCATGGTAGTTTAACAAGTACAAGTGATAGTTTTTTATTCAAAGCAAAGCCACAAATATGTGTTATAAGTTCTGGTCGACATAATAGACACGGGCTACCGAAAGAGGCCATTGTAAATAAACTTAAACAAAACAATTGTAAAGTGTTCAATACACAAGATTACGGAATGGTGCAATTTCAAATCAATAAAGACACCATGATGATGACAAATGGACTACAAGAACATAATAAAAAAGCTTACAATCGACAGTAGTCGTTTGTAAGCTTATATAAATGGATTTGATATATTAGTTTGGTAGTAAACTGAATACTTGTGCAATAATATAAATTGCAGCTAAGAATACAAAACCAATTATAAATCCAAATCCAGAGTCTTTAACATCATTGTTACGCCCTTGAGTATTTTCACCTTCAAATCTGTTCATATGACTCCCTCCTATACTTACTTTCATTATATGATATTAAACTTAAAAATGCTATACTTAATTAGAACTTTATAAGAGAGGGAGACTTATTTTGGAAGACAATATTGTATTGAATTATGGTGCAGTAAATGCACTTATTGAGAAAAAATCTGACGAAATTATAAATCAATATTTAGGTGGAGAAAGAGACGATTTCAATTATGTTAAATTTGATTTATACGAAACACCTATTTCAAGTGCGATAGAAGAATCATTAACTTTACCATTCCTCTCAGACAAAAAAGTTGTACATGTTAAGAATGCTTACCTTTTTACAGGAGAAAAAGTTAGTACTCAAATTAATCAAAATATCGATCAATTGATTCAATTTATTGAACAGTATGATGGTGATACGTTAGTCGTGTTTGACGTGTTTAATGAGAAGTTAGATGAGAGAAAGAAACTCGTTAAAACAGTTAAGAAAAATGCAAGACTTAATAAAATTGACCAAATGACTGAACAAGAAATTAAACAATGGATTAAATCTTATTTGCATGAACAATATAAAGATATTAAAGAAGATGCATTGATAGAATTTCTAGAACTGACAGGAATTCAATTTAATATAATTAAAGCGGAATTGGATAAATTAGTGTTATTTATTGGTGATGAAGCGGTTATTAATAAACAGGACGTTAAAGAAATTGTGAGTCGTTCTCTAGAACAGAATGTATTTTTGTTAACGGAATATATTCAGAAAGGTCAAAAAGAAAAGTCTATTAATTTACTGAAAGACTTAATCAATATGAAAGAAGAGCCGATTAAGCTGTTAGCGTTAATCACAAGTAATTATCGCTTGTATTATCAATGTAAGATACTTGCTGGTAAACATTATAGCGAACAACAAATTGCTAGAACGATTGGTGTACATCCATATAGGGTAAAACTGGCATTACGTATTACTAGAAAGCTATCACTCGATCGTTTATTAGCGACTATTGATATTTGTGCTGATACAGATTACCAATTGAAATCTTCATATATGGATAAAGTACTCATATTAGAACTTTTCATTTTGAAAATATAAGATATGAGGTTGGTATTTCATTCCATAAAAAAAGGGCGCGACACAGAATGTTCTGTGTCACGCTCTCACATAATTAGTTAGCTTTTGACATTAAGCTTGATTTAATTCTATCAGCTTTATTTGAATGAATTAGATTGTTTTTAGAAGCTTTATCAACTTTTTTAACAGCTAATGAAACTAATTCAGCTTTGTTTTCAGCATTGTTTTCGATTGCAGTTTTAGCAGCTTTTACAGCTGAACGCATATCATTTTTTTGTGAAATGTTAGCAGCGTCTTTCTTTTCTGTAACAGCAACGCGTTTAATAGCAGATTTAATGTTTGGCATGAGAGTCACCTCCTAAATATGTTGTCCGTGATCAAATATTTTTTGATTGCAACAAAAAATATTTTATCAAATGTAGGGCATAAGTGCAATGATTATTTACACATTCCTTATAAAGCATAACACTTTATTGATAGTTTGATAATACGTTTGCATTTATTTCATAAAGACGGTATCATATCAAAGATGCGACTTACATTTAATACATGTAAAATTAACGAGAAAGTTGGAGTTCAAATGGACAGAACTAAACGCCTAGAGCGCCAAAATAAAATTAGAAACTTTTCTATCATTGCTCATATTGACCATGGTAAATCTACGTTAGCTGATAGAATTTTGGAAAATACAAAAAGTGTAGAATCACGTGAAATGAAAGAACAATTATTAGATTCTATGGATCTTGAAAGAGAACGTGGTATAACAATCAAACTTAATGCTGTTCGATTAAATTATACTGCTAAAGATGGGGAAACATATATCTTACATTTAATTGATACACCGGGGCATGTCGATTTTACATATGAAGTTTCAAGATCACTAGCAGCATGTGAAGGTGCGATTTTAGTTGTTGATGCTGCACAAGGTATCGAAGCACAAACGTTAGCAAACGTATATTTAGCTTTAGACAACGACTTAGAATTAATACCTGTTGTCAATAAAATCGATTTACCTGCAGCTGAACCTGAGCGTGTTAAACAAGAAATTGAAGACGTAATTGGTTTAGATGCAAGTGATGCAGTACTTGCAAGTGCTAAATCTAATATTGGAATTGAAGACATATTAGAGAAAGTTGTAGAAATGGTGCCACCTCCAGAAGGTGATCCAGATAACCCATTACAAGCGCTTATTTTTGATTCTTCTTTTGATGCTTATAGAGGTGTAATTTCTTCTATACGTGTTGTTGAAGGTTCAGTTAAAGCTGGAGACAAGATTCAAATGATGTCTACAGGTAAGACATTTGAAGTTACTGAAGTGGGGATTAATACACCGAAACAACTTCCAGTTGATACTTTATCTGTCGGGGATGTAGGTTATATTGTAGCTTCAATTAAAAATGTTGGAGATTCCAACGTTGGTGATACTATCACTTTAGCTGACAGACCTGCTGAGAAGCCGTTAAAAGGATATAAAAAGATGAATCCAATGGTATTCTGTGGATTATATCCAATTGATAATAGTAAATACAATGATTTAAGAGAAGCACTTGAAAAGCTTCAACTTAATGATGCATCTTTAGAATTTGAAGCTGAAACTTCTCAAGCTTTAGGCTTTGGTTTCAGAACAGGTTTCTTAGGTTTACTACACATGGAAATTATTCAAGAAAGAATTGAAAGAGAATTTAATATTGAACTGATTGCGACTGCACCGTCAGTTATCTATGAATGTGAATTAACAGATGGCGAAAAATTACAAATTGATAATCCATCACAATTCCCAGACCCACAAAAAATCAACAGAATATATGAACCATACGTTAAAGCAACAATGATGGTTCCGAATGATTATGTTGGTGCTGTAATGGAACTATGCCAGAAAAAACGTGGTAACTTTAAGACGATGGATTATTTAGATGATATTCGTGTCAATATTATTTATGAACTTCCATTATCTGAAGTTGTATTCGATTTCTTTGATCAGTTGAAATCTAATACGAAAGGTTATGCATCGTTTGATTATGAATTAATCGGATATCAAGAAAGTAAACTTGTTAAAATGGATATTTTATTAAATGGTGATAAAGTAGATGCATTAAGCTTTATCGTCCATAAAGAGTTTGCATATGATAGAGGTAAAGCAATAGTAGATAAATTAAAAACATTAATCCCAAGACAACAATTTGAAGTACCAGTTCAAGCAGCAATTGGTAATAAAATAGTAGCTCGAACAAACATTAAATCTATGGGTAAAAATGTTTTAGCAAAATGTTACGGTGGGGATATAAGCCGTAAACGTAAGTTACTTGAAAAACAAAAAGCAGGTAAAGCTAAGATGAAATCAGTAGGTAATGTGGAAATTCCACAAGATGCATTCTTAGCCGTGCTTAAAATGGATGAAGAATAATTTTGAAACAGCTGCATAATATGTAGCTGTTTCTATTTTTAAAGGAGCGTTTATATGGCAAAAAGTGTATATATTCATATACCTTTCTGTGTGAGAATTTGTACTTATTGTGATTTTAATAAGTTCTATATTGCTAATCAGCCGGTAGATGAGTACTTAGATTGTTTGATAAAAGAGATGTCAACGAGAAAAGATAAAGAAGTTGAAACTGTCTTTGTTGGTGGAGGTACGCCTACAGCATTATCTGAAGCACAACTTGAAAGATTACTGCAAGCTATTAACGATTTATTTGTGATTACAAAAGAGTATACATTTGAAGCTAATCCAGATGAATTAACAGAAGCAAAAATAAAATTACTCAAACAATATGGTGTGAACAGATTATCATTAGGTGTTCAAACATTTGATGATGAATTGTTAAAAGTATTAGGAAGAACTCATCATAGTGACGATATTGAAAAAGCCGTTACATTATCTAGAAAACATAAAATCCCTTCTGTAAGTTTAGATCTTATGTTTCATTTACCAGGTCAAACATTAGAACAATTTGATGATTCACTTAATAAGGCACAATCACTTGATGTAGATCATATTTCAAGTTATGCACTTATACTTGAACCTAAGACGCAATTCTACAATTTATATAGAAAAGGGCGTTTGAAATTACCTAATGAAGATTTAGGTGAAGAAATGTATCAACATTTGAAAAAGAAATTAGCAGACTCTAACCTTAATCAATATGAAATCTCTAACTTCTCGAAAGAAGGGCATGAATCTCTTCATAATAAAGTATATTGGAAAAATGAAGAATATTATGGTTTCGGTGCAGGTGCTCATGGTTATATTAATGGTGTACGCTATGGAAATATAAATCCGGTTAACCAATATATTAAGAAGTTAAAGAATGGTGAAATGCCTGTATTGCAAAGTACAGAAGTCTCATTGAAAGAACAAATGGAAGAAGAAATGTTTCTTGGATTAAGAATGACTAAAGGTGTGTCCAAAACTAAATTCCAAAATAAGTTTGACCAATCAATAGAAGATGTATTTGGTCAACATGTGAAAGAACTCATTGAACAAGAATTATTACTAGATGAACAAGACTATTTACGCTTAAGTAATCGCGGACAAATAATCGGAAATGAAGTGTTTGAGAAGTTTTTATTAAGCTAAAAATATGTATTAAAAAAAGATATAAAAATTGAATGCTTTAACGTTGACTTTCTTTGACCAATTTGATAAATTATAATTAGCACTTGGGAAGATAGAGTGCTAATCGAGGTGATGACATGATTACTGAGAGGCAATTACAAATTTTGAATGTAATTGTTGAGGATTATGTTGAGTTAGGACAACCAATTGGTTCTAAGTCGATTATTGAAAGGCATCAATTGCCGATTAGTCCAGCGACAGTTAGAAATGAAATGAAACAATTAGAAGATTTGAACCTTCTTGAGAAGACACATACGTCATCAGGTCGTATTCCTTCTGAACAAGGGATTAAGTATTATGTTAATCAATTACTTGAGTCTAAATCTCAAAGTAAGAAAAGCTTAAATTGGTTTGAACCTTTTCAAGATAAAAATCAATATGATGTAAACGCAATGCTTAAATGGTTAGCATTAGAAATTTCAAATCGATCACATTATACAACTGTAGTACTCGGACCGAATAAATTTTCAAGATTTATATTTGAAATTCATTTTGTGAGAGTCAGCCCAACTCATCTCATGGGCGTCATTGTATTTACAGATGGTTATGTAGAGAAAGTTCATATTCAAATTCATGAATCTTTAAATCAATTACAAATTGAGAAATTTATGAACTACTTAAACCAGTATTTTAAGCAAAATACTTTAACTACAATGATAAAAACGTTAGAATCATTATCGTTGTCATTCATTGATCAAGAATTTATTAATAATTTTAAACAAGCGTTATTAACGCAGATCAATGATCATAATGAAGAAATGTTTCTAGGTGGTAAGATGCACCTAATTGACGCGTTAGATGTAACAAATGTATCGATGATTCAATCGATTTTAAAATATCTTGAATCTGAACGTATCGCTCAATTTTTAAATGAAACATCAAATGATTCGATAAGTGTCAAAATTGGACAGGAAATTAATAAAGATTTACATGGTATTTCGATTATTAGTACCAATTATGAAATTTCTGGTGATATAACTGGTCATTTAGCCGTTATTGGTCCAACTGCAATGCATTATAACAAAGTGATTCAACTTTTGAATCATTTTTAAATAAGGAAAGAAAATGGAGGGCATGAAATGACGGAAGAAAAGCAAAATGAACAATTCGATGAAACAAATGATCAAACTCAATCTGTCGCTACTGAAGAAGTAGAAGCAAATGAAACTGAAGAAAATGTTGAAGAGGTTGAGCAAGATAAAGTAGTCGAAATTCCGGAAGCTGAACTCGAACAACTTAAACAAAAAGCAAATGAAGAAGAAGAAAAATACTTACGTTTATATGCTGAGTTTGAAAACTATAAACGTAGAATGAAACAAGAAGCAAGCATTACTAAAGATTATCAAGCACAACGTGTACTTACAGATGTATTACCTGCGCTAGATAATATGGACCGTGCACTTAAACAAGAAGGTGAGTCTGAAGACTTCTTAACTTTCAAAAAAGGTGTAGACATGGTTTATAACGATTTACTTAAATCATTAAAAGATAATGGTTTAGAAGAAATCGAATCTTACAACAAACCATTCGATCCAAATGTACATCAAGCAGTAATGCAAGATAACAATCCTGACTTTGAATCAGGTGTTGTAACTGAAGAGTTACAAAGAGGATATAAATTGAAAGATCGTGTTTTAAGACCAGCAATGGTTAAAGTAAACGAATAATGAACTCGATGATTAATTAATTATAAATTGGAGGAATAATTCTTATGAGTAAAGTAATAGGTATAGACTTAGGTACAACAAATTCAGTAGTTTCAGTATTAGAAGGTGGAGAACCTAAAGTAATCCAAAATCCAGAAGGTAACAGAACAACACCATCAGTTGTTGCATTTAAAGATGGTGAAACACAAGTTGGTGAAGTTGCTAAACGTCAAGCAGTAACTAACCCAAATACAATTCAATCAGTTAAACGTCATATGGGTACTGATTATAAAGAAAAAGTTGAAGATAAAGAATATACACCACAAGAAATCTCAGCTATGATTTTACAAAACTTAAAATCAACTGCTGAAAGTTATTTAGGTGAAAAAGTAACTAAAGCTGTTATTACAGTTCCAGCTTATTTCAATGACTCAGAACGTCAAGCAACTAAAGATGCTGGTAGAATCGCTGGTTTAGAAGTAGAACGTATTATTAACGAACCAACTGCAGCAGCATTAGCTTACGGTTTAGATAAAACTGAAACTGATCAAAAAGTATTAGTATTTGACCTTGGTGGTGGTACTTTCGACGTATCTATCCTTGAATTAGGTGACGGTGTATTCGAAGTATTAGCAACTGCAGGTGACAATAAACTTGGTGGTGACGATTTCGATGACGTTATCATTAAATATTTAGTTGAAGAATTCAAAAAAGAAAATGGCATAGATTTATCACAAGATAAAATGGCATTACAACGTCTTAAAGATGCTGCTGAAAAAGCTAAAAAAGACTTATCAGGCGTTTCTTCAACTCAAATTTCATTACCATTCATCTCTGGTGGCGCAAATGGTCCATTACACTTAGAAACAACACTTTCAAGAGCTAAATTTGAATCATTAACAAGCGATTTAGTAGAAAGAACAATGGGTCCAACTCGCCAAGCAATGAAAGATGCAGGATTATCTAATTCTGATATCGATGAAGTTATTTTAGTTGGTGGTTCAACTCGTATCCCAGCTGTTCAAGAAGCAATCAAAAAAGAAATCGGTAAAGAACCTAACAAAGGTGTTAACCCTGATGAAGTAGTAGCAATGGGTGCTGCAATTCAAGGTGGCGTAATCACTGGTGATGTTAAAGACGTAGTATTACTTGACGTTACACCATTATCATTAGGTATCGAAACTATGGGTGGCGTATCTACAGTATTAATCGAAAGAAATACAACAATTCCAACATCTAAATCTCAAGTGTTCTCTACTGCAGCTGACAACCAACCAGCAGTTGATATTCACGTGTTACAAGGTGAACGTCAATTAGCAGCAGATAACAAAACACTTGGTAGATTCCAATTAACGGATATTCCACCAGCTCCACGTGGTGTGCCACAAATTGAAGTATCATTTGATATCGATAAAAATGGTATCGTTAATGTAACTGCTAAAGATTTAGGTACTAACAAAGAACAAAAAATTACGATTGAATCAAGTTCATCATTATCAGATGAAGAAATCGATCGTATGGTTCAAGATGCAGAGAAAAATGCTGAAGCAGACAAAAAACGTCGTGAAGAAATCGATTTAAGAAATGAAGCAGACCAAATGGTATTTACTGTTGAAAAAACTTTAACTGATCTTGGCGATAACGTTGATGAAAGCGAAAAAGCTAAAGCTGAAGAAGCTAAAGAAGAATTGAAAAAAGCGCTTGAAGGTACTGATATAGAAGATATCAGAACTAAAAAAGATGCACTTCAAGAAATCGTACAACAATTATCTGTTAAAATGTATGAACAAGCTGCACAAGCACAACAAGGCGCTGAAGGCCAATCTACTTCAAACGATGATGACGTAGTTGATGCTGAATATACAGAAGTCAACGAAGACGATAAAAAATAATACTAATCATTAAAAAGTCAAAGTCAATGTGATTGGCTTTGACTTTTTTAATTCATATACGTATTATAAATCAGTGTGTAAAGGAGAGATTACATTGGCAAAAAGAGACTATTATGAAGTACTTGGCGTATCCAAAGATGCTTCTAAAGATGAAATAAAAAAAGCTTATCGTAAATTATCAAAAAAGTACCATCCTGATATCAATCAAGAAGAAGGTGCTGACGCAAAGTTTAAAGAAATTTCAGAAGCATATGAAGTGCTAAGCGATGAAAACAAACGTGCGCAATACGACAGATTCGGTCATAGTGGTCCGCAACAAGGATTCGGTGGATCACAAGGATTTGGAGGACAAGACTTCTCTGGATTCGGTGGCTTTGAAGATATATTCGGGTCATTCTTTGGTGGAGGTGGGGCTAGAAGAGATCCTAACGCTCCAAGACAAGGTGATGACTTACAATATAGCATGACATTAACATTTGAAGAAGCTGTATTTGGTACTGAAAAAGATATTACAGTTCGTAAAGATGTAGAATGTGATACATGTCATGGTAATGGTGCTAAACCTGGCACTAAGAAGAAAACTTGTACGTACTGTAACGGACAAGGTCATGTAACAGTTGAACAAAATACTATTCTAGGTAGAATGCAAACACAAAAAGTTTGTCCTGAATGTGAAGGTTCTGGACAAGTATTTGAAGAAAAATGTTCAGATTGTCATGGTAAAGGTACTCAAAACAAAAAAGTTACAATCAAAGTGAAAGTACCTGAAGGTGTAGATAACGACCAACAAATTCGCTTAGCTGGTAAAGGTGGTCCAGGTATAAATGGTGGACCTGCAGGCGATTTATATGTTGTGTTCAGAGTTAAACCACACAGTAAATTTAGACGTGATGGAGACAATATCTTCTATGATTTAAATCTTTCATTCCCACAAGCAGCGCTTGGTGATGAAATTACTGTTCCTACATTGACTGGAAATGTATCATTAACAGTTCCAGCAGGTACACAAACTGGTAAACAATTTAGATTGAGAGAAAAAGGTGTACAAAATGTTCACGGTTACGGTAAAGGTGATTACTTCGTAACTGTAAAAGTTGTAACACCAGATAAAATGACTGAAAGACAAGAAGAACTATTACGTGAGTTTGCTGAAATAGGTGGAGAAACAATTACAGAACAACCATCTAGCTTTAAAGACAAAGCCAAAAAGTTTTTTAAAGGAGAATAGCCTGTGAATTGGATTGAGTATTCTATCATGATAAATAGCGAAGCAGAACCAGAAGTTACAGCATTGTTAAATGAATTAGGTGCAAATGGTGTCGTAATTGAAGATTCAGCAGAATTAGAGAAAGAACATACAGATGTATACGGTGAGATTTATGAATTAAATCCCGCAGATTATCCTGATCACGATATTAGGGTTAAATGTTATTTTAATGAATTAGTATTTACGGATCAATTAGAACAAGAAATTCAAGAAACAATTGCAAATGTAAATGGCATCCAGTCAGAAATTTTATCGTTTGAGAAAACGGTTATTAAAGAATCAGATTGGGAAAATGAATGGAAAAATTATTTCCATCCGTTTAAAGCTTCTGAAAGATTTGCGATTGTTCCGAGTTGGAAACAAGAAGGATATCAAAATAACGAAGGTGATCTTTGCATCAAACTGGATCCAGGTATGGCTTTTGGTACAGGTGACCACCCAACAACAAGTATGTGTTTAAGACATATAGAAGAGGTTGTACAACCTCAACATAAAGTGATAGATGTTGGTACAGGTTCAGGTATTCTAAGCATAGCTTGTCATTTACTAGGGGTAAATGACATTAAAGCGGTGGATTTAGATGATTTAGCAATTAAAGTTGCTAAAGAAAACTTTGAAATCAATGATTGTGAAAAAGATATCATCGCAGATACTGGCAATTTGCTTACTGAAGAAACAGAACAATATGACGTGATCATTGCAAATATATTAGCGCATATTATTGATTTAATGATAGAAGATAGTTATGAAAGATTAAATGATAATGGCTACTTTATTACTTCAGGCATTATTGAAGAAAAATCCGATGAAATAATTGAAAAACTACAAAATACTGGTTATACTATCGAAAAAGTACTACGTGAAGATGGTTGGGTTTCAATACGAGCTAGAAAGTAGGAGAAATGATGCAAAGATATTTCTTACAAGAAAACGCTGAGTTAAATCAGCGTTTTTTTATACATAATACAGATGATATACATCATATTAAAAACGTGATGCGCAAAAGTATCGATCAAGAAATTATATTAACTTTTGAAGATCAAAAGTCGTTAATTTCAAAAATCATTGCTTTTCATGATGATAGCATTGAGTTAGAAACGATAGAAGACATAACAAGACAAACGGAACTACCTGTTGATATAACGATTGCGAGTGGGCTTATAAAAGGCGATAAATATGAATGGTTGCTTCAAAAAGCAACTGAAATGGGTGCGCATCATTTTATTGCTGTCCAATCCGAAAGATCTATTGTTAAATTAGACGCGAAAAAAATATCTAAAAAATTAGATAGATGGCAAAAAATTGTTAAAGAAGCTAGTGAACAAAGTATGAGACTTACAATACCAAGTATAAAGTATAAGTCGAATTTTAAATCAATTTATGATAATATGAATGAATATGATTATGTAATAATAGCTTATGAAGAAGAAGCTAAAAGTGGGGGAACAAGCAAATTTCATCAAATTGGTTCTAACCTTAAACATGGACAAAAGGTTTTAATGATATTTGGACCAGAAGGTGGATTAACTGAAAATGAAGTTAATCTTTATGATGATGCTATTAAGGTGAGTTTAGGACCTAGAATATTAAGAGCTGAAACCGCTCCATTGTATGCTTTAGCTGCTTTAAGCTATCAATTAGAATTAATGAGGTGAATAAAATTGGCTACAGTAGCATTCCATACGTTAGGTTGTAAAGTAAACCATTATGAAACTGAAGCAATTTGGCAATTATTTAAGGAAAATGATTACGAAAGAGTGGATTTTGAAACGAATGCTGACGTCTTTATCATTAATACTTGTACTGTAACAAATACAGGTGACAAGAAGAGTAGACAAGTGATTAGAAGAGCAATACGTAAAAATCCAGATGCAGTTGTTTGTGTAACAGGTTGTTATGCTCAAACATCTCCTGCTGAAATTATGGCAATTCCGGGCGTTGATATTGTTGTAGGTACTCAAGATAGACATAAACTTATTTCTTATATTGAGGACTATAAACAAAGTAGACAACCTATTAATGGTGTAGGTAATATTATGAAAAACAGAAAGTATGAAGAATTAGAAGTTCCATACTTTACTGACAGAACACGTGCATCATTAAAAATTCAAGAAGGCTGTAATAATTTCTGTACTTTCTGTATCATTCCATGGGCAAGAGGGTTAATGAGATCAAGAGATCCTGAACAAGTTGTAAGCCAAGCAACAACACTTGTAAATTCAGGATATAAAGAAATTGTTTTAACAGGTATTCATACAGGTGGATATGGTGAAGATTTAAAAGATTATAACTTGGCGCAATTATTAAGAGATTTAGAACAAGTTGAAAATCTTGAAAGAATTCGTATTTCATCTATAGAAGCGAGTCAGCTTACAGATGAAGTTATTGATGTTATCGATAAATCAACTAAAGTTGTAAGACATCTTCATATACCATTACAATCAGGTTCTGATACTGTATTGAAACGTATGAGAAGAAAATATACGATGGCACATTTCTCTGAAAGATTACAAAAATTGCATAAAGCTTTACCAGGTTTAGCTGTTACAAGTGATGTAATTGTTGGATTCCCTGCTGAAACTGAAGAAGAATTCCAAGAAACATATGACTTCATTGTTAAACATCAATTTTCTGAATTACACGTGTTCCCTTATTCTATGAGAACAGGAACACCAGCAGCTAGAATGACAGATCAAATTGATGAAGAAGTTAAAAATGAACGCGTACATCGTTTAATTGAATTATCTAATCAATTAGCTAAAGATTATGCTTCTAAATTTGATCAAACTGTATTAGAAGTGATACCTGAAGAAAAAGGTTCAACTGATGGTAAACTAGTCGGATATGCAGATAATTACATGAAGATTGAATTTGAAGGCGATGAATCATTAATTGGAGAATTAGTGAAAGTGAAAGTGATCACACCAGGTTATCCTATCAATAAAGGTAAACTTGTAAAAGTTGTGGATCATGCAACAAATAAAGACGAAAGATTAGTTGCATATTAATATTCATAACAAATGATTATTGACTTAAAAAATGACTTATTTTATAATGTTTAAGTACATAGTAATATATACTATGTAAATGACATATAAAGCTTTGTTGATATTTGGAGGGAGGGAAATACAGATGTCTAAAACAGTAGTTCGTAAAAACGAATCAATCGAAGATGCATTACGTCGCTTCAAACGTACAGTTTCAAAAAGCGGTACGATTCAAGAAGTGCGTAAACGTGAGTTCTATGAAAAACCAAGCGTTAAGCGTAAGAAGAAATCAGAAGCAGCACGTAAACGTAAATTTAAATAATTAATTTTTTATTGAACTCCCTCAATGAATATTAATTAATTATAATGAACAATTTTAACGTTGAACGTCATAAAGAACACATAAACAATATCGTTTATGTGTTCTTTTATTTATTTGAAAAACATTTAAGTTTATAAATTTAGAATATTATGTATATACGTTTTAGTTCACGGCTATTTTATTGTATAATAAATATGAGGGGTGAGATTATTGACATCAGGGTATGAATACATATTTGCTTATTTTCAGAGCAACTTGAATTTAGGTATTGTTTCAAGTCAAAGTATGTCGTCTATTGGTGAGTTTATTACAACGCCATTAGTCACATTGATACTGACTTGTATTATTTTTCTAGGTGCACTATATCAATTATATTCAGAACGTATTAATTTTGCGGGAATTTTAAGCTTTATTTGTACACTTATCTTTTTCATTGGCTACGTTTTAATTGATGAAATTAGTTTGATTTCTGTTTTACTTTTTGGGATCGGTGCATTATTAGTAATAATTGAATTATTTGTTATAGGAGCAGTACTAGGTATCCTTGGTTTTATTGCCATTATTGGTAGTTTTGTATTAGTTGGAGAAAATATCTTAACTATGGGTATGATTATTGCTGTAGCATTAATTCTAACAACGATAGAGTGGGTGATATTAGTGAAAGGATTTAATCGTAAAATACCATTCTTTGATAAAGTCATTCTTAGAGACTCTACAAATAAAGAATCTGGCTATACATCTCATGATGATAGAAGTCATTTGATTGGCAAACTATGTACAACATACACTGCATTGAGGCCCTCAGGAATTATACTTGTTGATGACGAAAGAATAGATGCTGTTTCAGATGGTAGTTTTATTCAGAAGGATAAGCAAGTTAAAATTGTACAGGTTGAAGGTACAAGAGTTGTCGTAAGAGAAATTTAATTTAGACAAGGAGAGAAATGCATATGTTATCAGGTTTAATTGCTTTTGTAATTATTGCTGTCATATTAATCGTACTACTTATGATTTTATTCTCATTTGTACCAGTAGGATTATGGATTTCAGCTATTGCAGCAGGCGTAAAAGTAGGTATTGGTACTTTAGTTGGTATGCGTTTGAGACGTGTATCACCTAGACGTGTTATTAACCCATTAATTAAAGCGCACAAAGCTGGTTTAGCATTAACAACGAACCAGTTAGAATCTCATTATCTTGCAGGAGGTAATGTTGATAGAGTAGTTGATGCAATTATTGCGGCTCAAAGAGCAGAAATCAACTTAGTATTTGAAAGAGGGGCAGCGATTGACTTAGCTGGTCGTGACGTTTTAGAAGCTGTTCAAATGTCCGTTAACCCTAAAGTAATTGAAACACCATTTATCTCAGGTGTAGCGATGAATGGTATCGAAGTAAAAGCAAAAGCTAGAATTACAGTTAGAGCGAACATTGACCGATTAGTCGGTGGTGCTGGTGAAGATACAATCATCGCACGTGTTGGTGAAGGTATTGTATCTACAATTGGTTCAAGTCAACATCACACTAAAGTACTTGAGAATCCAGATAGTATTTCACAAACAGTATTAAGTAAAGGTTTAGATTCAGGTACAGCATTTGAAATTCTATCAATTGATATTGCTGATGTAGATATCGGTAAAAACATTGGTGCAGACTTGCAAACTGAACAAGCACTTGCTGATAAAAATATTGCACAAGCTAAAGCCGAAGAACGTCGTGCAATGGCCGTTGCTACTGAGCAAGAAATGAAAGCAAGAGTACAAGAAATGCGTTCTAAAGTTGTTGAATCAGAAGCAGAAGTACCACTTGCAATGGCAGAAGCACTTAAATCAGGCAATTTAGGTGTTAAAGACTACTATAATTTAAAAAATATAGAAGCTGACACTGGCATGAGAGAAGCAATCAATAAGAGTACAAAGCCACAAGATTCTAATTCACCGAACCAATAAGAGAGGTGATTTAAAATGGAAATAGGCATTATCATCTTTGTTATTTGGGTTATTTTTAGTGTCGTGAGCGGTATAATCGAAGGCGCTTCTAAAAATAAAAAGAAAAATAAGCAACCTCAAACAAGACAAAGACAAAATCCAGTAAATAGACAAGCTGAAGATAAGAAAAAATCTGCTGAGCAAGAATTAAAAGAGTTAGTTAATAAGTATGAAACTTATAAACAAAAAGCAGAAACAAGTTCAACTGAACGAATGTCTGGCCATTATAAAAACTTAGCAGATCAACTTGCCAATCATCTTAAACAATATAATATAGATGTTGAAAAACCTGTTGTTCAAACACATAAAGTAGAACAACAACCAGAGCAAACTTCTAATGAACATGAGAATGCTTATATCAATCAGAAGAAAGAACAAATTCATAAAAATAGACCTAAAAAACAACAAGAATCAATCAAACAGCTATTGGCATACAGCCAAGAAGAGAAAAAGTCTTTAATGAATGTACAGCGTGAAAGTATAGCTGATGTTGAAAAAGAAGCAGAGCAAATTATCAACAACACGCAACTTTCAGAAAGAACGAGAAGAGCAATGGTTAAACAGCTCTATTTAAACAGTAAACATAAGTTTAATGATGAAGCAATCAATGTTGATGAAAACCAAGTCGTAAATGGTATCATTTGGTCAGAAATTTTAAAAAGACCGAATGAATTAAAATAACGATTATATAAACAGAACCTAATTAATTTTAGGTTCTGTTTTTTATTCACAAAAATACCATTTAGACTTACAATAAAGGTAGGATTCAAGAGGGTGTGATGAAAATGGTATTTAAGAAAAAGCAGAGTATATTATCTATTATCATTTCGATTTTATTATTTTTTATTGCTTTAATACCGCTTTTTATTAGTAATAAGTATTTAATAGTCATTTCTTTTATTCTCGTTTTTCTTATAATTTTAAACATTCTTTTTGAAAGATACACAATAAAAGAGCATTTTTTATCCATAAGAAGAGGATTATTCAAAAATCGTTATAATATCTTTGATATCGATCAAATTAATATGACTAAATCTATAGAAGGTAACAGCATGTTAGAAATTGTTTCAAAGGGTGAATTGGTCGAAAAAGTGAGTCCAATTGAAGAACGTGAGTTTATTATTACATTAATTCGAATTAATCCTAAAATTAAATTAAATAATAGCAATAGACTACATGAATATGAAAAAGTTAGAAATCTCATTATTGCACGTGAAAAACTAAATAATATACAAAATAAAGTGCATAAGATTGCACGTTACAATAAGGTTTGGTACATTTAAAGTGTCAACAATTCAACTTATAAAGGAGATATTTAATGCCTACATTAATTCAAATCGAGAATATGGATCAAGCTCAAGCTCTGTTGGGTAATGGGGATGAGCATATAAAGTATATTGAAAATGAACTCGAGGTGGATATATTAACACGTGGACAAGAAATTGCTGTCCGTGGTAAACGTATAGAAAATGTTGAAAAAGCTGAAAAAGTATTATTGAACTTACTAAAAGTAATCGAGAGTGGTGCGAGTATAACGATTAATGATGTACAAGCAGCGGTTAAAATGGCTGACAAAGGAACAATCGATCAACTGATTAATTTATATGATGAAGAAATCACTAAAGATAGTAATGGTAAAATAATAAGAGCTAAAACAATGGGTCAAAGAGTATATATCAATAATATAAAGAACAATGACTTAGTATTCGGTATAGGTCCAGCAGGTACAGGGAAGACGTTCTTAGCTGTTGTAATGGCTGCAAGGGCATTGCGTCTAGGACAAGTGAAACGTATCGTATTAACGCGTCCTGCAGTTGAAGCGGGGGAATCATTAGGTTTCTTACCAGGTGATTTAAAAGAAAAAGTAGACCCTTATTTAAGACCTTTATATGATGGGCTTCATACAGTGTTAGGAACTGAGCAAACATCACGTTTAATTGAACGAGGCACGATTGAAATTGCACCACTTGCTTATATGAGAGGTCGAACATTAGATGATGCGTTTGTAATCCTAGATGAAGCACAAAATACAACTCACCCACAGATGAAGATGTTCTTAACAAGATTAGGTTTCGGTTCAAAAATGGTTGTAACAGGTGACCGTACACAAATCGATTTACCTAAAGGTGTGAAAAGTGGATTAATTGAAGCTGATCAACGACTAAGTGGTGTCAAAGGGATAGCAATGACTTACTTAGAACAAACAGACGTTGTGAGACACCCATTAGTAGGTAAAATAATAAACGCATACGAAGAGGAGAAATAATATGCTAACAATGGATTTTATAGATGAGCAACAAGTAATTGATGAAGATACAAAAAATCAAATTGAATCATTGCTCACTTTTGCTGCTAAAAAGGAAAATATTACTGAAGAAGCAGAACTTTCAATTTCATTTGTCGATGAAGAAGAGATTCAAGCTATCAATCGTGATTATCGCGATAAAGATAAAGTAACAGATGTTATTTCATTTTCTTTAGAAGAAGATGAGCCTGAAATAGAAGGCTTAGATATGCCTAGAGTGTTAGGTGATATTATCATCTGTCTTGAAGTTGCTAAAGAGCAAGCTGAGTCTTATAATCATAGTTTGAGTAGAGAATTAGGATTTTTAGCATTACATGGATTTTTACATTTACTAGGTTATGATCATATGACTGAAGAAGATGAAAAAGAAATGTTTTCTCGACAAGATGAAATATTAAATGAATTTGGATTAACACGTGAATAAATTTGTAAATCGCTTTAAATTTCCTTTAGCAGGTTTAGTGACCATTCTCAAAAAAGATAAAAACTTTTTATTACATCTTATATTCGCTGTACTTGTATTGATTGTTAGTTTAATATTAAATCTCAATACATTTGAATGGTTATGGATTTTATTTGCAATATTTAGTGTACTCATTGTAGAGGTTCTCAATACTTCTATAGAGTATGTAGTAGATATGTTTACGGATGAATATAACTTACTCGCTAAACATGCTAAAGATACAGCCGCTTTAGCCGTTTTATTAACATCAATAATGGCTGCAATAATCGGGATAATGATTTTTTTACCAAAAATTATATAAACATATAGGGGGAAATGGTATGGAATTCAAACAAGAGTGGTATGAAGGCGCAAGAGAAGCACAAAAGAGAGCATATACACCATATTCTAAATTTAACGTAGGTGCATATCTAGTTACGAAAGATGGTAAAGCTTATTATGGTGCTAACATTGAAAATGCAGCTTACCCATCAACAATTTGTGCTGAGAGATCTGCACTTGTTGCAGCAATGTCAGATGGGTATAGACCGGGAGACTTCAAATGTATTACAGTTACAGTAGATGCTGATAAACCATCATCTCCATGTGGCACATGCAGACAAGTGTTAAAAGAGTTATGTGATGATGACATGCCAGTATTTTTAACACATCAAACAAATGAAAGAATTGAAACTACAGTTAATGAATTATTACCTTTAGGTTTCTCAGGAAAGGATCTAGAATAAATGAATGAATTTAAATCAGGGTTTATATCTATTATAGGTAGACCTAATGTTGGTAAATCTACTTTTATGAATAAAGTTATTGGTCATAAAGTAGCGATAATGTCTGATAAAGCACAAACGACTCGAAACAAAGTGCAAGGTGTATTAACAACTGATGATGCTCAAATGATTTTTATTGATACACCAGGTATTCATAAACCTAAACATGCTTTAGGTGACTACATGATGAAAATCGCTAAAAATACTTTGAAAGAAGTAGACTTAATCATGTTTATGGTTAATGTTGATGAAAGTATCGGTAAAGGCGATGAATACATTATCGAATTGTTGAAACAAACGAAAACACCAGTATTTTTGGTGTTAAATAAAATAGATTTAATTCACCCTGATCAACTTTTAGTTGAAATTGAAAAGTACCAAAAAACAATGGATTTTGCAGAAATTATTCCAATTTCAGCATTAGAAGGGTTAAACATTGAGACACTACTAGAACAATTTAAAAAGTACCTTGAAGAAGGTCCGATGTACTATCCTAAAGACCAAATTTCTGATCACCCAGAACAATTTGTTGTTGCTGAGTTGATAAGAGAGAAAGCATTACACCTTACGAATCAAGAAATTCCGCATGCTATCGGTGTGAACGTCGATAAAATGACAAAAGCAGAAGGTGAGAAAGTCCAAGTAGAAGCAACAATTTATGTTGAAAGAGACTCACAAAAAGGTATTGTCATTGGTAAAGGCGGCAAGATGCTTAAAGAAATAGGTAAACGTGCAAGAAGAGATATTGAAATGCTACTTGGCTCAAAAGTATACTTGGATTTATGGGTTAAAGTACAAAAAGATTGGCGTAATAAACCTAATTTCATTAAACAAATTGGTTATAGAGAAGACGAGTATTAAGTAGAATGGAGGCGATGATATAATGCTTTATAAACAAGAAGGATTTGTCATTCGCTCTGTAGATTATGGTGAAAACAATAAAATCATCACAATATTAAATGAACACGGTCATAAAGTTCCATTAATGGCGCGTGGTGCTAAAAAAACAAGTCATCCACTACAAGGTGCTACTCAGCCCTTTGTACATGGCTTGTTTATTTTTTCGAAGTTTAAAGGAATGGGCACATTATCATCGGCTGATATTATAAACAGTAATAGAACGATGCAATCTGATATCTTTAAAAGTGCATATGGTGCATATTGTATAGAAGTCGTAGATAAGGCGTTAGAAGCGGAAGAACATGATGTATTCTTTTATGAATTATTGTTAGGTGTATTCCAAGCAGTAGAAAGAGGCGTTGATGCAGATACGATGAGTATGATTGTTGCGTTGAAATGTATGCCTAAATATGGTTATGAACCAACTTTTAATGCGTGCGTCGTAACAGGAGATATGGATCAACAGCAATTAAATGCTTATAGTTTCAAGTACAATGGACCACTTAGCAATCAAGCATTAATACATGATGAACATGCATATCGAATATCTAATAGAGCATTATATTTTATGAATCTTATGTATCAATTGCCGATCAAACATTTAAATAGCTTTAAAATAAACGAACAAGTCAAAAAAGAAATACAAACATTAATCGATAACATGTATGACGAATACGTCGGTGTAGTATTTAGAACCAAAAAATTACTCAACCAACTCGAAAACTTGAAAATGTAGATGTCTTATGTGAAGTGTTTCGTAATGGCTTCTTAACAACTAAACATAAAAAAAACAGAGCAAAACTTAATTTATAAGTTTTGCTCTGTTTTTTGTTTAGTATTAGAATCTAATTTTTTCAGCTAAGAAGTTTTCAACTTCATCAATTGGCATACGTACTTGTTCCATTGTGTCTCTGTCACGTACTGTAACTTGGTTGTCTTCTAATGAATCGAAGTCAAATGTGATACAGTATGGTGTACCAATTTCATCTTGTCTACGGTAACGTTTACCGATTGATTGTGACTCATCAAAGTCGATTGCAAATCTTTCACTTAATTTTTCATATACTTTAATAGCATCTGGTGAAAGTTTTTTGCTTAATGGTAAGATTGCTGCTTTATATGGTGCTAAAGCAGGGTGGAAATGCAATACTGTACGTTGATCTTTCTCACCTTCATTTTCTTCTTCGTATGCATCACATAAGAATGCTAATGTTACACGGTCAGCACCTAATGATGGTTCGATACAGTAAGGGATGAATTTTTCATTTGTTTCTTGATCGTGATATTTGAAGTCTTCACCACTGAATTCACTATGTTGTTTTAAGTCGTAATCTGTTCTTGAAGCGATACCCCAAAGTTCTCCCCAACCAAATGGGAATTTATATTCGATATCAGTTGTTGCATTTGAGTAGTGACTTAATTCATCTTCGTCATGGTCACGTAATTTTGTATTTTCTTCTTTAATACCTAAATCTTTTAACCATTTTGCAGCGAAGTCTTTCCAGTAATTTTGCCATTCAATTTCAGTACCAGGTTTACAGAAGAATTCAAGTTCCATTTGTTCGAATTCTCTTGTTCTGAAGATGAAGTTACCAGGTGTAATTTCGTTTCTGAATGATTTACCAACTTGCGCAATACCGAATGGTAATTTTTTACGCATAGAACGTTGAACGTTTTTATAGTTTACGAAAATACCTTGTGCAGTTTCAGGACGTAAGAAAATTTCGTTTGTTGAAGATTCAGTAACACCTTGGAATGTTTTGAACATTAAGTTGAATTGACGAATGTCTGTCCAGTTAGCTGTACCACTTTCAGGACAAGTGATGCCTTTATCATCAATTAATTGTTTCATTTCATCAAAGCTCATACCGTCAGCGATAAAGTTCTCATCACCTTCAACATTATGCATGTAATCTTCAATTAATTTATCTGCTCTGTAACGAATTTTAGAATCTTTGTTGTCTATCATTGGATCGTTAAAGTTTGATAAGTGACCTGAAGCTTCCCAAGTTCTCGGGTTCATTAAAATAGCTGCATCTAGTCCAACGTTGTATGGAGATTGTTGAACAAATTTTTGCCACCATGCTTTTTTGATGTTATTTTTTAGTTCAACACCAAGTGGACCATAGTCCCAAGTGTTTGCTAAACCACCATAAATTTCACTACCAGGGAATACAAACCCTCTATGTTTTGCTAATGTTACTACCTTATCCATATCTTTTGCCATAAAAATTCACTCCTCAATTAAATTAAAAAAGCCCCAAGACATCATCAAATAATGCCTTGGGACGAGTATATTACCCGCGGTTCCACCCAAATTAGTGTAGCCACTCACTTTTTATAAAATTTTGTAAGCCAAAACTTTAATGTTAAGCTTTCACCATCCTTAACTCGCTTTTATTTCAAAGTTAATTAAAATATAGCATGGTATGGGAGAGTTATCAAGTGAAAACAGATATTCAAATTGAGCAATATTTGCGTTACATGTTATAATTAATCTATCTGAATTGTGTTCGAAGGGGTGAGAGCAATCGAATTAAATCAAAGACAAGAACAAATTGTACAAATTGTTAAGAACAATGGACCCATTACAGGAGAAAAAATAGCTGAACGACTAAATTTAACAAGAGCAACTTTAAGACCAGATTTAGCAATTTTAACAATGGCAGGTTATCTTGATGCAAGACCTAGAGTAGGATATTTTTATACAGGGAAATCAAGTACACAATTGTTAAGTGATTCAATTAAAAAAATGACCGTAAAAGAATCGATGGCGATACCAGTCGTAATAGAAGAAAGTATTTCTGTATATGAAGCAATATGTAAGATGTTTTTAGAAGATGTTGGCACATTATTTGTCATAAATAAAGAAGGCAATTTAATCGGCGTTTGTTCGAGAAAAGATTTACTGAGAGCTGCAATAGGTGGTCAAAGTTTAAAAGATACGCCAGTTAGTATTAATATGAGTAGAATGCCAAACATAACAGTATGTTTAGAAGATGACTTATTGATTTATGCAGCTAAATTATTAATTGATAAACAAATAGATGCAATACCAGTTGTCAAAAAACTTAAAGGCGACAAAATGAAAGTTAAAGGCAGAATTACAAAAACAACGATCACAAGAGCATTTGTTTCGCTTATTGAAGATGAGTAGGAGGAATTAGTTAAATGGAAGAGATAAGAATAATTATAGCATCCGATTCAGTAGGAGAAACGGCAGAGCTTGTTACGAAAGCATGTACGTCTCAATATAAGACAGAAGGAAATGCTTTAGATATTGTAAGATTACCGTATATAGAGAATGAAAGTAATATTAATGAAGTCGTATCATTAGCATTAGAGCAAAAATCAATAGTTGTTTATACATTGGTTAAACCAGAAATGCGATTATACTTAAAAGAAAAATTAGAAGAAAATAATATACAAAATGTAGACATTATGGGTCCATTGATGAGCATATTAAGCAATGAACTTAATGAAGCCCCACTTAATGAGCCAGGCAATATTCATAAATTAGATGAAGACTATTTCAAGAAAATAGAAGCAATCGAATTTGCGGTTAAATATGATGATGGTAGAGATCCACGTGGTTTACCAAAAGCTGATATCATTCTTATAGGTGTATCTAGAACTTCAAAAACACCATTGTCGCAATACTTGGCACATAAACGATATAAAGTAATGAATGTCCCATTAGTGCCTGAAGTTGCACCACCAGAAGGATTATTTGAAATAGATCCTAAAAAATGTATCGCTTTAAAAATTAATCAAAAAAACCTTAATGCGATTAGAAGAGCAAGATTAATTCAATTAGGTTTAAGTGATGATGCTAATTATGCGAAAGATGACAGAATCGAAGAAGAATTAAGATACTTCGAGGAAATTGTTGAGAAAATTGGTTGTCCTGTACTAGATGTTTCTGACAAAGCAATAGAAGAAACAGCAAATGACATTATTAAAATCATTACACAACAAAACCGTTAAAGGGTGACAGGATGCGTATAGAACAAGAACTCATTAATGAAATACGAGAGAAGAATGACATATTAGATGTCGTAAGTGAATATGTGAAACTAGAAAAAAGAGGACGTAATTATATAGGATTATGTCCTTTCCATGATGAAAAGACACCTTCTTTTTCAGTATCTGAAGATAAACAAATTTGTCATTGCTTTGGTTGTAAGAAAGGCGGCAATGTTTTTCAATTCATTCAAGAAATTAAAGGAATATCATTTGTTGATGCAGTCAGAGAACTTGGTGATAAAGTAGATATTCATATTGAAAAGCAAGAAACAGCACCAACTGAAGGTATTGTGGATGATCATATCAAAATGATTGAAATGCATGAGTTGATGGCAAATAACTACCATTATATATTAAAGCATACTGAAGAAGGTGAGGCAGCATTAAACTATTTGAAATCAAGAGGATTTACTGAAGAATTGATTAATGATAGAAAAATTGGATATGCACCAAACCATTCGAAATTCACGCATGACTTTTTAGAGAAAAATGGTTATGATGCTGTACTTGCATATGAAGCAGGTTTGTTAAGCCGAAATGATGAAACGTTTGATTATTTTGACCGATTCAGAGATAGAATCATCTTTCCGTTGTTGAATTTCCAAGGTAAGACAGTTGGTTTCTCTGGTCGAACGTATACCGATCAATCGCCGAAATATTTAAACAGTCCAGAAACACCAATATTCCAGAAAAGAAAAATGTTATACAACATTGATCGCGCAAGGAAATTTATAAGACAAAATGATGAAGTCATTTTGTTAGAAGGATTTATGGATGTTATCAAATCATTTGAAGCGGATATTAAACAAGTTGTAGCAACAATGGGTACAGCATTATCTAGAGAACACGTTACGATGGTCAAAAAACTGGCATCTAATGTAACTTTACTGTATGATGGAGATTTCGCAGGGAAAGAAGCTGCCATAAATGTTGGTAAAGACTTATTAAATGAAGGCTTAAATGTCTTTGTTGTCAATTTACCAAAAACGATGGACCCTGATGATTATATTACAGAATACGGAAGTGATGCTTTCAAATCATTTGTTGAAGGGCAAAAACAATCATATGTTGCATTTAAAGCGCAACAATTATATTATGCCAACGAAAATAATGATTTAAAACATGAACAACATATTGAAGAGTTGATTCATGACATCAATCTGATTCAATCGGAATTTTTAAGAAAAAAAGTATTGCAACAAGTAGCAGATTTGTATAAAGTAGATGTTAACAGTCTAAAAAATCGACTTTCGCCTAATATTGTTCAAAATTATACCGATTATAATAATTTCGTTCCTGAAATGAAGGAAAAAAAACTTGATAAAGTCGGTAGAGCAGAGCAAGCGTTGTTAAAACATTTTATGAATCATAAACAGCTATTTTTAGAATATCATTCTAGGATTAATCAAGAAGACTTCACTTCATTGAATAATAGAGTGATTTTTTCACGTTTAAATGGGTATTATAAGAATAACGATGTTTTTAACATAAGTGATTTTTCAAGTTACATTGAAGAACATCAAATCATTGAAACGGTTATGTATCTAGATTCATTGCTCATCAATGATGAACCAGAGACAGAAGAAATCGAAGACTACATTAGGATTATCAGTCCTAACGAACACAAAGAAAATTCCATAGAATATTTGAATCAACAATTGAATAAAGCAATGCAAGCAGGCGATATCGCACTGCAAAGGCAATATTTAGAACAAATTGTACAATATAATCGGAATAGAATGTAAGAGTTAATAACCCGGGAGGCCTATTCATGTCTGATAAAGAATTAAACAAAATTAATAGCGCTAATAATGAAGAAGTGCTTACAATTGAACAAGTTAAGCACCAATTAATTGAACAAGGTAAAAAAGCAGGACATTTGAGTCACGAAGAAATTGCAGATAAATTGCAAAACTTCGAAATGGATCCAGATCAAATGGATGATTTCTTTGATTTAATTAATGAGAATGAAATCAATCTTATTAATGAAAAAGATTCAAGTGATACAAATGACAAACTAAATTTAAATGACTTAAGTGCTCCTCCAGGTGTTAAAATAAACGACCCAGTAAGAATGTACTTAAAAGAAATCGGACGCGTCAATTTATTAACTGCACAAGAAGAAATCGAATTAGCTAAACGTATCGAGCAAGGTGACGAAGTTGCGAAATCACGTCTTGCTGAAGCGAACTTAAGACTTGTTGTAAGTATCGCTAAACGTTATGTAGGTAGAGGTATGTTATTCTTAGACCTTATTCAAGAAGGTAATATGGGTCTAATCAAAGCCGTAGAAAAATTCGACTTTAACAAAGGTTTCAAATTCTCAACATATGCAACATGGTGGATTCGTCAAGCAATCACTAGAGCGATTGCTGACCAAGCACGTACAATCCGTATCCCAGTTCATATGGTTGAAACAATCAATAAATTGATTCGTGTTCAACGTCAATTACTACAAGATTTAGGCAGAGATCCATCTCCTGAAGAAATTGGTGAAGAAATGGACTTACCACCAGAAAAAGTTCGTGAAATTCTGAAAATTGCTCAAGAACCTGTATCATTAGAAACACCAATTGGTGAAGAAGATGACAGTCACTTAGGAGACTTTATTGAAGACCAAGATGCACAAAGTCCATCTGATCATGCTGCATATGAATTACTCAAAGAACAATTAGAAGATGTATTAGATACATTAACTGACAGAGAAGAAAATGTATTAAGATTAAGATTTGGTCTTGATGATGGTAGAACAAGAACTCTTGAAGAAGTTGGTAAAGTATTTGGTGTTACAAGAGAACGTATTCGTCAAATAGAAGCGAAGGCATTACGCAAGTTAAGACATCCATCTAGAAGTAAGCGTTTGAAAGATTTTATGGATTAAACATGAAAAGTTTATATTAATCCCAAAAAGCCTTTGACAATGCCTTGTTTTAATATAAAATATAATTGTATGAAGGTTTAACAAAAGGGAGGTTGTATGAATGAATCGTAATCCTGTTATCCCGTTTATTCTGATTTTACTACTCGGTGTAGGATTAATATTCTTCATGTCAGCACATGGTGCTAACAAAGAGGAAGAAAAAGAAGGCGGTGGCGGTGCTAAAACTGAAAAGTTTGATGCAGCTACATTCGCTAAGGACAATTGTACAAGTTGTCATGGACAAAATCTTGAAGGTGGAATGGGACCTAAATTAGCTGGAAGCAAAAAAGGTGCCGATGAAATGAAAAAAATCATTCGTGAAGGTAAAGGTTCAATGCCTGCACATGACGAAGCTACTATTTCAAATAAAGATTTAGACACACTTGTCAAGTACTTAAAAGATGGCGCTAAATAACACAAAAAAATCTTTTGCTATTGCAAAAGATTTTTTTAATGAAAGGGAAAAATAATGATCCAAATAAATAAACGTTTAATGAAGGTAAGTGAATATTTAAATCATCACAAATTAGCAGATATCGGTTCCGATCATGCATATTTACCTATATACGCAATTCAAAATGGATTAATTAAAGAAGCGATTGCTGGAGAAGTTGTCAAAGGACCTTTTCTTGCTGCTCAAAAGAATACTAAATTATATGGTATGAATGAACTTATTGAAGTTAAACTGGGCGACGGTTTAGAAGTAGTAGACGAGACGATTGATGCCATTACGATTTGTGGCATGGGTGGTCCATTAATTGCTCAAATTATTGAAGAAGGAAAGCATAAGTTAACAGGGCATCCGGATTTAATTTTACAAGCTAATATACATGCGTTGCCAATTAGAAAAGTATTACAAACCATTGGTTATCAAATCGTTGATGAACAACTCATAAAAGATAAAAAACATATATATGAAATCATAGTGGCTAAAAAAGGTGAGATGGACCTAAATGAATTAGAATTAAAATTTGGTCCTAAATTATTAGCCAATAAAAATGATTTATTCTATGAAAAATGGCAAAGAGAATTAGAATCACTTAATAAAATTAGTAAACAATTAGAACATCATGAGGATAAAAATAGGTATAATGAAATTAATCAACAAATACTTCAAATAAAAGAGGTGCTTTAATGATTATTCAAGAGCTATTACACGAAATTGATAAACAAGTTCCATTTTCTACGAGTGAATCTTGGGATAATGTTGGGTTATTAATTGGTTCAGAAAAAAGTGAAGTGAACGGTGTATTAACAACATTAGATTGTACGTTAGAAGTTGTAGAAGAAGCCATTCAAAACAACATCAATACGATCATTGCACATCATCCACTTATTTTTAAAGGTGTTAAAAATATTACGGATAAAAGCTATGGTCCTATTATTCGTAAATTGATACAAAACGATATCAATTTGATAGCACTTCATACAAATCTTGATGTGCATCCTAAAGGTGTTAGTTACATGATTGGACAACAAATAGGATTAAGTAATATGAAAGTATTAGAAGAACAACAAGAGTCCTATTATAAAGTACAAATATTCCTACCTGATCAAGATGTTGAAGCTATGAAAGCTGCATTTAATGACCATCATTTAGCTCAAACAGAAGAATACAGTGAAGTATTTTTCCAGTCACAAGGTAAAGGACAATTTAAACCTAGTGCAACAGCTAATCCACATCTTGGACAAGCAGATAAGACTGAAACGGTTTATGAAACGAAACTAGAATTAATGGTTGATGAGAAAGATTTAGCACTTGCTAAAGAACTCATTATTCAAACACATCCATATGAAGAACCCGTTTATGATTTCATCAAAATGTCGAGAACATCTTCTGTAGGCTTAGGAATCATCGGGGAATTAAAAGAAACGCAATCAGTAAATGAATTTGTGCAAAACTATAAACAAAAGCTCGCTATACCAGCAGTTAGATTTATTGGAGACCAATCAGCGCAAATTAAACGGGTCGCAATTGTTGGTGGTGCTGGTATTGAATATGCAAATTTAGCTAAAGCACAACAAGCTGATTTATTTATTACTGGAGACGTTAAACATCACGAAGCATTAGATGCACTAATGGACGGTATAAACGTCTTAGATGTTAATCATTATAGTGAGTATGTTATGAAAGAAGGATTAAAGTCATTATTAGAAGAATGGACAAATGGTAATATTAAAGTGTTAACATCTTCTATTAATACAGATCCTTATCAATATATGTAAAAACTGCCGAGTAAATTCGGCAGTTTTTTTAGTCCATTATTTTTACAGGTTTAGGCTTTTTAATTTTAGGTAATATTTTTTCAACAGGTACATTACTTGTTAAATTTACGTCACGCGCTTCTGTCGGGTCATAATTTTTAATATAATCAATGACTTCTTTAACGATAGGTGTTGGTGTTGAAGCACCTGCCGTTACAGCGACACTTTCGATGTCTTGTAGCCATTCTAATTTTAATTCACTCAAATCAGCGATTCGATATGCGTTTGTATGTGCGATTTCTTTAGATACTTGGGCTAATCTATTTGAATTATTACTTTTAGGATCACCAACGACAATGAGTAAATCTGCTTGATCTGCTTGTGTTGCAACAGCTTCTTGTCTAACTTGTGTTGCTAAACAAATTTCTTCATGTACTTCAATATGAGGATATTTAACTTTTAATTCATCAATAAGGTGTTTAACATCCCATTGTGACATAGTTGTTTGATTCGTTACGATAAGTTTTTGGTTCATTAATGCTTCTGGCAAGGCATCGATATCATCTAAAGTTTGAACGAGATGTACGATATCAGGTGCCACACCAACTGCGCCTTCAGGTTCTGGGTGTCCTTTTTTACCAATATAAATAACGTGATAGCCATTTGATTTAACGTCACGTATTAACTGATGTGTATTATCTACATCTGGACATGTCGCATCAATACAAACGAGTCCTTTTTCTTTTGCGCGTCTTTTGACTTCAGGTGAAACACCATGCGCAGTAAATATAACGGTACCTTCATCAATTTGTTCTAAAATCTTCAATCTGTTCGGACCATCTAACGTAATAATGCCATCAGATTCAAAAGCATCAGTCACATGTTTATTATGAACAATCATGCCAAGTATATAAATGGGTCTTGGCAGTGACTTATCTAAAGATGCATTTCTAGCGATAACCATAGCGTCTACAACACCGTAACAATAACCTCTAGGGGTAATCTTTATAATTTCCATAAATTGCCCTCCTTATTTAAGTCTATTATAACAAACACGCAAGTCTTAAAGAAACGAAATAAAAATTCAAAATAAATCTTTTAGCCTATCATAAAGTGCGCATTTACTATATAATGTATGAAGTGAAAAAGAAACGAGGAGGGTCGCTTATGTCTAAGCATCCGTTTGAACATTTTCAACTTGAAAATGAATTAGTAGAGGCCGTTAAAGATTTACATTTTAACCAGCCAACAGAAATACAGCGAAGAGTTATACCCAAAATTAAAAAAGGATCTAATATAATAGGACAATCTCAAACTGGTACAGGGAAATCACACGCATTTCTACTACCATTATTTGATAAAATTGACGTTGATATAAAAGAACCACAAGTGATTATTTTGGCACCAACAAGAGAATTAGCAAAGCAATTATATGATGCAGCTTCACATTTAACTCAATTTAAAAAAGGTGTAAAAGTTAGCCTATACATTGGTGGAACAGATAAATCAAGAGATATTGATAAATCTAAAAATACACCACATGTTGTTGTAGGTACACCGAATAGAATTGATGACATGGCTGTAGAGCGTGCTTTAGATTTACATCTAGCGAAGTCAGTAGTTGTAGATGAAGCAGATTTAATGATTGATTTAGGATTTATGCCTAAAGTAGATAGTATTGCGAGTAGATTAGATGAAAACGCACAAATTTCAGTATTTAGTGCAACGATTCCTAAAGCATTACATCCATTCTTAAATAAATATTTAAGTAATCCTGAATTTGTTGAAATTGAAACAGCATCATCTAACAAAGACAATATCGACTTTTACTTAATACCGACTAAAGGTGTTGAGAAAAAAGAAAAAGTCTTAAAAGTTATGAATGTGATTAATCCTTATTTAGCAATCATATTTGCTAATAGCCGTGATAGAGCAGATGAATTAGTTGCGTATTTATCAGAAGAAGGCTATAAAGTAGGGGTTATCCATGGTGGTTTATCACCTAGAGAAAGAACACAACAAATGAAACGTATTAAACAATTAGACTTTGAATTTGTTGTCGCAAGTGATTTAGCATCGCGTGGTATTGATATTGAAGGTGTAAGTCACGTTATCAACTATGATTTACCTAAAGAAATAGACTTCTTTACACATAGAGTTGGTCGTACAGGTCGTGGTGATTATAAAGGTATCGCAATCACTTTATATACACCTGATGAAGATGATTTAATTACACAAATTGAGAAGCATAATTACAAGTTTAAACATGTCGATATTAAAAACGATGAATTTGTAGAAATTAAAGATCGTCAAAAGCGTACGAAACGTGTTAAAAAAGAAGATAATATTGAAAAATCACTAAAACAAAAAATTAAACGAAACAATAAAAATAAAGTAAAACCTGGCTATAAGAAGAAATTCAAACGAGAATTAGATGAGTTGAAATTTAAAGAAAAGAAAGCTCATTCTAAGAGAACAAAAAGACAAAGTAGAAAAGGATAGGTGTCAAATATGTTAATTGGATCACACGTTTCAATGAGTGGTAAGAAGATGCTATTACAAGCAGCAGAAGAAGCGGCAAGTTATAATGCTTCTACATTTATGATTTATACAGGTGCTCCACAAAACACAAGACGTAAAAAGATTGAAGATTTAAATATTGAAAATGGTAAAGCAGCAATGAAAGAATATGGTTTATCTAACATTGTTGTGCATGCACCATATATCATTAATATTGCAAATACAACTAAACCAGAAGTATTTAACCTAGGTGTTGAATTCTTACAATCAGAAATTGAACGTACTGAAGCATTAGGTGCTAAAGACATCGTACTTCATCCAGGTGCGCATGTTGGTGCTGGTGAAGAAAAAGGTATTCAAAAAATTATTGAAGGTTTAAATGAAGTATTAACAAATAATAATGATGTACGTATCGCATTGGAAACAATGGCAGGTAAAGGTTCTGAATGTGGTAAAACATTCGAAGAACTTGCTCAAATCATTGATGGTGTAAACCATAATGAAAGATTATCTGTATGTTTCGATACTTGTCATACAAATGATGCTGGTTACAACGTTAAAGAAGACTTTGATGGCGTATTAAATGAGTTTGATAAAATCGTTGGTATCGACCGTATAAAAGTACTTCACGTCAACGACAGTAAGAATCCACAAGGTGCAAGAAAAGATAGACACGAAAATATTGGCTTTGGATCAATTGGTTATGATGCATTGCACTATATCGTCAATCATGATGCATTTAAAGAAGTACCTAAAATTTTAGAAACACCATATGTTGGTGATGACAAAAAGAATAAAAAACCACCATATAAATATGAAATCGAAATGATTAAAAATGGTACATTCGATCCAGATTTAAAAGAAAAAATCTTTAATCAATAACATTATTTAAGAATGCTAATTCAATTAGCATTCTTTTTTGTTCGTAAACATTACTATTTACATTCTTTCATATTCATTGTATAGTATTCTATTGACGAGGTGATGAAGATGGAAAAAGAAACACCGATTTTCGAGTTAAAAGATATCAGTTATAGTTATCCAAATAAATTGGCACTTAGCCATATTAATATACAAATTTATAAAGGAGATTTCTTGGCAATAGTTGGCCCAAATGGGTCTGGGAAATCGACTTTACTGAAATTGATATTAGGGTTATTACCTTTACAAAAAGGTGATATCTTAATAAGTGGTAAAAAAATAAATCAATATAAATCTTGGGAAAAAATTAGTTATGTATCACAAAAATCCAACGCTTTTAGCTCTGGTTTCCCAGCGACAGTAAAAGAAGTTGTCATGAGTGGTTTAACTAAAAATAAAAGTCTTTTTAAATGGTTTAATAAAGAAGATGCTGCACAAGTAGATGCCATATTAGAAAGATTAAATATAAGTGATCTTAAGAATGAAAATATTGCACAGTTATCAGGCGGTCAACAGCAAAGAACGTTTATTGCTAGAGCATTAATTTCTAAACCGAGTATTTTAATATTAGATGAACCTACTGTAGGTATTGATGCAAGACATGTTTCAGAATTTTATCAATTACTGACGCAATTAAAGCAAGAAGGGATTACAATCATTCTTGTAACGCATGATATTGGTGTTGTAGCTGATACAGCAAGTAAAGTAGCTTGCTTAAATCAACATATACATTTCCATGGTACAAGTGAGTCATTTAAATCATTAGATGAAGTCTCAATATCTAAAATCTATGGACATCCCGTACAATTTGTCGATCATCAACATGATCGTGACTGTTGTGCACATGAAGAAGTTGAAGAATTAGTACAAAGTTAACGTCGAGCAGAATAAATATATAGATTTTAAATAAGGAGATTGGATATGTCAGTTGAAACGAGAGATAGATTTATGCTCCTGAATGAAGGAGTGTTATATCGTGATTGATGCGTTTTTAAATTTTGATTTTATAAGATACTCATTTATAAGTGGTATCTTAGTAGGATTGATTGCACCTTTAATAGGGGCATTTATTGTAGTTAGAAGGCTATCGCTCATTGCGGATGCTTTAAGCCATGTGACGTTAGGTGGTATATCAATGGGACTGTTCTTAATGAGTGTTAGTCCATTGTTTGCTACTATAAATCCAATATGGTTTGGTATTATTTTTTCAATAGCAGGTGCGTTATTAATAGAACAATTAAGAACTGAATATAAACATTATCAAGAAATCGCAATACCAATCATCATGAGCGGTGGTATAGGTATTAGTGTGATATTTATTTCTTTAGCAAATGGATTTAACCAAGATTTATTTGGATATTTATTCGGTTCAATTAGTGCCGTAAACTTAAGTGATTTATTTACAATTATCGTCATTACAATAATTGTTTTAATCTTTGTTATGTTATTATACAAATCACTATTTGTATTATCTTTCGATGAAGAATACTCAAAAGTTATTGGCATGCCAAAATGGATCCAATTATTATTTATTGTCATTGTGGCACTTGTTATTTCAGCTTCAATGAGAGTTGTTGGTATTTTGTTAGTGAGTAGTTTAATGACATTGCCAGTCGCTACAAGCATGAGATTAGCTAAAGGATTTAAACAGTTAATCGCATTAAGTATTTTATTCGGTGAAATCTCAGTAGTACTAGGTTTGATATTATCCTTCTATTTAAATATTTCACCAGGAGGTATTATAGTAGGATTATTGATTATAGAATTACTTGCTAGTATTGCGTATAGTAAAGTATTGATTAAAAAAGGAGGCTATCATCTTGAAAGTAGAGGAAGCCATTCAAATATTGAAAAATGATGGACATAAGTACACAAATAAACGTCGTGATATCATCTCATTATTTGTAGATGAGGATAAATATATCACAGCGAAATATATTCAAGAAGCATTGAAAGACGATTATAATGGATTATCTTTCGATACAATTTATCGTAATTTATACTTGTTTAAAGACTTGAATATTATCGAAAGTACTGAAATAGACGGCGAAATGAAATTTAGAATTGCATGTCAAAGTCACCATCATCATCATTTTATTTGTGAATCATGTGGTACAACAAAAGTAATAGACTTTTGCCCAATGGATTCTATAAAACAACAATTACCTAATGTAGAAATAGCATCACATAAATTAGAAGTATACGGTAAATGTGAACAATGCAAAACAGTATAAGAAGTGAAGAATGGTAGCTTGAGGAGCTACCATTTTTTATTTGGAGGTATAGGTGTGGGATTGAGTACTATCGCTAACGATCAAGACTCGAAAACAAGATCGTTAGCCGGCATTTTGTACGCAAAAAATAAAAAATTATATGCGCTAACAATCAAGACTCGAAAACAAGATCGTTAGAAATTCTAACGTCCAAGAAAATGAAACAAGATCGTTAGCCGACACTTTAATTACACAATACACGAAAAAACCTGGTCCATCTCATATATGGGCCAGGTTTTAACTATATTCTATGAAGTAACGTTGATACTTCATGCCAATTTTTAATTCTATATATACCATTTTGTAAATCTTTCTGGTTATATGGTGTGTCAAACAAGAAAACAGGGATATTTAAATAGTGATTGATATCTTCTGCGTTATCTAATTTATCTTCAAAGAAAATATCGATATTCTGTTCTTTTGTCACTTCTAATTTATTATGACTACCTGTTAATGTAATTTGATCAAATGGTATATGATGTGATTGGAACCATTCTTTCGTAATATCTTCTAAATAATGATGTCTTGCACTTATATAATATAGTTCGTAGTCATCTTTTAGTTGATTCAAAATGTCTCTTGCGCCCTCTGCAACAGGGGAGTGTTGGTATATATGTGATTCATTATTTTTAAACCAACTCAACATTTCTTCTTCTTTACAGTTTAAGACATTTGCTAAATTGTATTCTGTAATATCTTCATATTTAAGTTGTTGATTAAAATCTCTTTGTAAATAGGGTACAAATGTTTTTGGACATGTAACTGTGCCGTCAATATCTATACCTAATCTTGGCTTTTGATTCATAAAAATTCACCTTTTACTTTATGCTTTTTGAGCTTCTTTATTTTGTTCCATTTCAATTGCTAATTTATCTATCTCTTTTTTTAATTCTTCAACCATTGTTTTTTCAGGTACTTTACGAACGGTTTTACCTTTCATAAACAGTAACCCTTCACCACGTGCACCAGCAATGCCGATATCAGCTTCTCTTGCTTCTCCAGGACCGTTTACTGCACAACCAAGTACAGCTACTTTTAATGGGACTTGAAGGTTTGAAATATATTCTTCTACTTCATTAGCTATCGATATTAAATCAATTTCTATTCGTCCACATGTAGGGCAAGCAATTAATGTAGCAGCATTACTCGCTAAACCAAATGCTTTAAGCAAAGATTTCGCTACTTTAACTTCTTCGACTGGATCAGCTGATAAAGAAATTCTACACGTATTACCAATCCCTAAGCTTAGTATTGCGCCTAATCCTGCAGACGATTTAACCGTTCCATTAAATAGTGTACCACTTTCAGTAATTCCTAAGTGTAGTGGGTAGTCAAAAGCTTGAGCTGCTTTCGTGTATGCTTCAATAGCTAAATTTACGTCACTTGCTTTCATTGATACGATAATGTCATGAAAACCTAAATCTTCGAGTATTTTAATATGATGTAATGCACTTTCGACCATACCATCAGCAGTAGGGTAGCCATATTTTTTAATAATATGTTTTTCTAATGATCCAGCATTAACACCAATTCGAATAGGAATACCTTTTTCTTTACATGCTTTGACAACTGCTTCAACTTTTTCACGTCTACCAATGTTTCCTGGATTGATTCGAATCTTATCTGCGCCATTTTCAATTGCAATTAAAGCTAATTTGTAATTGAAATGAATATCTACAACTAAAGGTATATTGATTTGCGCTTTAATATCTTTAATTGCATATGCGTCTTCTTCATTTGGACAAGCTACTCTAACAATTTGGCAACCAGCTTCTTCTAATCGTTTAATTTCAGCTACAGTTGCGTCAACATCATATGTTTTTGTAGTCGTCATACTTTGAATGATAACTTCATCTGAACCGCCAATCGTTAAATCCCCAACTTTAACAGGTCTCGTTTTCGTGCGATGAATGATTTCTGACATGATAAGACTCCTTTGTTTAAATTTGCTAATCTTTACACTTTAGCAAGTCTTTTTCCTTTAGGTAAATACATAGCAATCATAACAATGCTTAAAATGATTATACACCATGAAGCAATTATTAATAAAGGAATCACTGTAATCATTCCTAATAATAGGACTAAAGTCGGAAGCGTTATCACAAATGTCATCATTTTGAACCAAGTCATAAAGCGAGACTTTCTTCGTAAAATCATTCCCAATAAATGTCCAGCAAATGCTAGAATACCAATTTTGATAGATAAGCTTAAAAATTGAAAAAATAATAGAAAGACAACAATCAAACTTAAGTAAAAATATTTAGAATCATTTATTGTTTCAATAAACTTAATTAAATCATCTTGATCGGTAACAAGGGAAGATAGGGACCCATAGCTGATTTCTGTGTAGTCACTATAATTTGAAATCTCAATATGATTAGGTTTAAACACGATTAAATGATGATCTTTCATCTCGAAATCATTAGATTTAGTAAATTCGACCGTTTGGTGATGGTTTAATTTAATAGATTTATCTTGGGATAAAATCATTTTGTTCTGATCGATTTCAAAATCAGGTATCTCTGTCACTTCATCATTGACTAACGTTGATAAATTTTGAGTGATTTGTATGTATTGAATAGAATTAGGTATGATTAATATCAAACTTAATAATAATATATGAAGGAATATGTATCTTAACTTCGTAATTCTAAACATTGGATACTTACTAGGATGCTTAAATAACCTTTTAAGCTCTTTTATATACTGCATAAATTCACCTCTTCTTCACTTAATAATAATGTTTAAAAACACCTGTTGCAAGGCGATAAACGAGAATTAAAAATTTTTTGATTATTTATTAAACAAATTATTTGTTATAAAACTTTAATCTTGATAAGATAGGTATGTAAAACAAATGAGGAGGATGATTTTTTATGGCTTTTGAATTACCAAAATTACCATATGCGTATGATGCATTAGAACCACACATCGATAAAGAAACTATGGAGATTCATCATACGAAACACCATAACACTTATGTAACAAAATTAAATGATGCAGTGAAAGGTACAGATTTAGAAAGCAAATCTATTGAAGATATTGTTAAAAACTTAAACTCTGTTCCTGATGATATCCGTACTGCAGTTCAAAACAATGGTGGCGGACATTATAATCATTCGTTATTCTGGGAACTATTAACTCCAAATGCTTCTGAGCCTTCAGGAGAAGTTGTAGATACAATTAGTTCTACATTTGGTTCATTAGACAAATTCAAAGAAGAATTTGCAGCTGCAGCAGCTGGCCGTTTTGGTTCAGGATGGGCATGGTTAGTTGTAGATAATGGCGAATTAGCGATTGTTTCAACTCCAAACCAAGATAACCCAATTTCAGAAGGTAAACTTCCAATTTTAGGTTTAGATGTTTGGGAACATGCTTACTACTTAAACTACCAAAACAGACGCCCAGATTACATTAATGCATTCTGGAACGTTGTAAATTGGGATAAAGTAAACGAATTATACCAAGCTGCAAAATAATTCGACTTTAAATTTGGATGACTGATTAATAAAACAATCATCCTGATGGGGTGGAGCAATGAAATCTTTTTATTTAAACGAGATTTCAGCTCCACTCTTTTTTTATAAAAATTTACCTATATCAATAGCAATGTAAGTCATAATAATATATGATGAAATTATTATAATAGAGTTAAAAAGGTAGGTTTAGTTGTTGAAACGAGTAAAAAAGAAATCAAAAGAAGAAGCATTTCGCCTATTAATGAATAAACGCGTAAGCCTAATATTGGCAGTTGTCGTCATTTTATTCTCTGTGCTCATTATGCGGCTAGGTTATTTACAAATTGTAAAAGGCGGAGAATACAAAAGAACGATAGATAGTACAGAATCTATTACAGTTAATGAATCGGTGCCTAGAGGCCGTATATATGATAGAAACGGTAAAGTATTAGTAGACAATGAGTCTAAAAAGGCAATTACATACACAAGAGATAGAAGAACGAGCCAAGATGATATTTTAAAAATCGCTGAAAAACTATCTCACTTAATGAAGATGGATACTTCAAATATTACAGAACGTGATAAGCAAGATTTTTGGATATTGAGAAATCAAGATGAAGTTCAAAAGTTAATGAAAGATGAACAAGCTTTATTCTCTGATGGCAATATTAGTCAAGATGATTATGATAAAGCGTTATACGACAAAGTGACATCTAAATATACAGATAAATTATCCAAAAAGGATTTACAAATCCTTGCGATATTTAGAGAAATGAATTCTGGATCTCAGCTGAGTCCTGTTGTTATAAAAAATGAAGGTGTTAAAAATGATGAGTATGCAGCTGTATCTCAACATTTATCAGAACTGCCTGGCGTTAATACAACAATGGACTGGGAAAGACGTTATCCTTATGGTGACACTTTAAGAACTTTATTTGGAAATGTTTCAAGTAAAGAAGAGGGATTACCTAAAGAGTTAGTGAATGACTATCTCGCTAAAGGATATTCTAGAAATGATAGAGTTGGTAAATCTTACTTAGAATATCAATATGAAGATATTTTAAAAGGCTCTAAGAAGAAAATGAAATATGTCACTGATAAATCTGGGAAAATAACAAGTTCTGAAGTTATTTCACAAGGTTCACGTGGTAACGATTTAGTGTTAACAATCGATATAGATTTACAGAAAAAAGTTGAAGAATATATTGATAAACACATTGAATCATTAAGAAGTAAAGGCGCTACAGATATGGACAGAGTTATGGTTGTCGTCCAAGATCCTAGAAACGGTGATGTGTTAGCAATGGCCGGACGTGATATTGATAAAAATGGCAAGATTACGGATAACCATATAGGTAACTTCACAAGTCAATATACAGTAGGTTCATCTGTTAAAGGTGCTACATTACTTACTGGCTATCAAAACGGCGTATTAAATGTTGGCGATACAATGGTCGATGAACCATTAAAATTTAGTGGTGGTTTAACAAAACGATCATACTTTAACCAAAATGGCAGAAAAACAATTACAGATGCTGAAGCTTTAATGCATTCATCAAACGTATTTATGTATAAGACAGCATTGTTATTAGCTGGCTCTCCATACAGTAGTGGTATGTCACTACCATCTGATGTAGAACAAGCAGGTATCAAATTACGTAAAGGTTTAAATCAAGTTGGTTTAGGTGTTAAAACAGGTATTGATTTACCAAATGAATCAGCAGGTCAAATTGAACCAATTAAAGATAATCCAGGTAACTACATTGATTTAGCAATAGGACAATTCGATACTTATACACCTATACAGTTATCACAATATGTCGCTACAATTGCGAACGATGGTTATAGATTGAAACCACATTTAGCAAAAGAAATTAGAAACTCTACAAATGAAGATTCACTTGGACCTATCAAAAAGACATTTAAAGGTGAAGTGATGAATAAGGTTAATAATAGTGATAAAGAAATAAAACAAGTACAAAAAGGTTTCGATATGGCATTTAATAAGCCAGAAGGAACAGGTTATTCTAGTTTTAACAAAACGGTTGTAAGATCAGCTGGTAAAACAGGTACAGCAGAAGTATTCAAAGATGGTAAACCGAAAGTAAACTCAACATATATTGGATATGCACCTGCTAAAAATCCTGAATTATCATTCTCTATCACATATACAAACCAACCCGTACCAGAACCATGGTTACCAGGTGGGGATTTAGGTCGAGATATTATTAACTATTACTTTAAAGATAGAAAATAACTCAATATAAAGATTGATTCAAAATGACATCTCATTTTACTGATTAATTCAGTAGAAATGAGATGTTATTTTTTTATGTGGGAATTTATTTTTGAACAGTATTAGACTTAGTGAAGTACATAGTTTACGATTTTGTTTGTGCATGCATAATTACAGTTCTCCTGACTTATGTAACTATGGGTATCCTTATTTACAATTCTCCCGACTTTTGTAACTAAGGCAGCCTATAGTAACAGTTCTCCGGATTTTTGTAACTAAGGGGGTCTATATTAACAATTCGGCCGAGTTTTGTAATTATAGTTGCTCTTATTAACAGTTCTCCGTACTTTTGTAACTACAGTCCCCATAATAAAACACCATTCTCTTCATTTTTTTACATTTTAAAACGTTTTCATATGAAGTTAACACAAAATTTACATTCAATTTATTTGTACTTAATAAAGAAATTGTAAAGTAAAGATGTAATAAAGATTAAGGCGATATTAATTAGGAGGATTTAACATGAAAAAGTGGCAATTAATCGGATCAACAACAGCTTTAAGTTCTGTACTTTTATTAGGAGCTTGTGGTGGGGCAGCTGAAAAATCTAGTTCCGGGGATACTAAATCTTCAGATGATAAAAAATTAAGTGGTGAAGTTAAAGGTGATGGATCATCAACAGTTGCACCAGTTATGGAAAAAATAAACGAAGACTTCTCAGCGGAGCAACCTGATGTTTCAGTTTCAATTGGTGTATCAGGAACTGGTGGTGGTTTTGAAAAGTTCATAGCGGGAGAAACAGACTTTTCAAATGCTTCTAGAGATATTAAAGATGAAGAAAAAGAAAAATTGAAAAAGGCTAAAATAGAATACACTGAATTTAAAGTTGCTCAAGACGGCTTAACAGTAGCTGTTAACAAAGATAATGACTTTGTTGATGAGTTGAGTATGGATGAATTAGCAAAAATTTATAGTGGAAAAGCAAAAACGTGGAAAGATGTTAATTCAAAATTCCCTGATAAAAAGATCAAAGCATTTTCACCAGACCAATCACATGGTACTTATGACTTCTTTAGTGAAGAAGTATTAGATGAAAAAGATTTACAATCTGAGAAAAATGCTGACACGAATGTCATCGTTAAATCTGTCCAAGATAATAAAGATTCTATCGGATTCTTTGGATATAACTTCTATCAGGAAAATAAAGATTCACTTAAAGCTGTGAAGATTAAAGATGATGGAAAAGCAATAGAACCTACAGATAAAACAGTTAATGATGGTAGTTATCCATTAAGTAGACCATTATTCGTATATGCGAAAAATAAATCTCTAGAAGATAATGATGCGTTTTACGGATTTATGGAATATGTAATTGATAACTCAGCTGATGCTGCTAAAGACGCTGGTTATGTTCCATTGAAAGATGATGAGTATAAAGAAGATAAAGAAACGTTAGAAAAATTTAAAAAATAATCATTAATAAATTAAAGCAGAGGGCGGTCAGTAATCGCCCTTTTTCAAAATGAAGGAGTTATTTTTATGAAACAACAAACTTCAGTACAAGAATTGATTAAGCAAAATAACAATAATAAAGGCAAAGTCTTTGCAGATAAAGCTGTTCCCATTATTTTATTGTTAATCGCTTCAGTTTCTGTACTTACAACAATCGGGATATTATTCACACTTGTCACTGAAACAGCAACATTTTTTACGAGAGTGAATCCATTTGAATTTTTATTTACGAAAGACTGGGCACCATTTTCATCTGATCCTAAATACGGTATTTTCGCACTGATTTTAGGAACGTTGAAAGTTACAGCAGTAGCGACAATCTTTGCTGTTCCAGTTGGATTAGGTGCAGCACTATATCTGAGTGAATATGCATCTGATAGATCAAGAAGAATTATTAAACCAGTTCTTGAAATATTAGCAGGTATACCAACAATTGTTTACGGATTTTTCGCGTTAACATTTGTAACACCAATTTTAAGAGGTATATTCCCGGATTTAGGAAGCTTTAACTCAATTAGTCCAGGTTTAGTCGTGGGGGTCATGATTATACCGATGATTACGAGTATGAGTGAAGACGCAATGAGTTCGGTACCTGATTCAATTAAAGAAGGTGCACTGGGATTAGGTGCAACAAAGTTTGAACTTGCAACTAAAATCGTATTTCCAGCGGCTTTATCCGGTATCATCGCATCTGTTGTATTAGCGATTTCAAGAGCGATAGGTGAAACAATGATCGTATCTTTAGCGGCAGGTAGTACACCAGATTCAAGCTTTAGTTTAATTGGGTCTATTCAAACAATGACTGGATTCATTGTTCAAGTTGCGACTGGAGATGCGACGTACGGATCTGATATTTATTACAGTATTTATGCTGTAGGTTTCACATTGTTTATATTCACATTCATTATGAATATCATTTCACAATGGATTACAAAACGATTTAGAGAGGAGTATTAATATGTCAGAAGTTAATTTAGTTGATCAAACCGTCGTTCGTAAAAAGCTGCCGACAAGACTAATGAAAAATAAAGTCATAAAATCAATATTTTTCGTTTGTACATTAATTGGCTTAATCGTATTAGCTATTTTGCTATTTGACATATTTAGAAAAGGTATTCCTTATCTAAGTACAGATTTCTTCACAAACTTCTCATCAACATCACCTGAACGAGCAGGTATTAAAGGGGCATTAATTGGGACATTGTGGCTCATGATGACAATAGCACCTATATCTATCATTCTTGGTGTTGGTACAGCAATATACATGGTTGAATACGCAAAAGAAAACTGGTTTACAAAATTTATAAGAGTTAATATTTCAAATTTAGCAGGTGTGCCATCAGTAGTATTTGGTTTATTAGGATTAACAATATTTGTACGTGGTGCAGGTATTGAAAACTTATCTCTAGGTAAGACTGTTATTGCAGCAGCATTAACGATGTCACTTATGATTTTACCAATTATTATCGTAGCAAGTCAGGAAGCAATTAAAGCTGTCCCATCATCTATTAGAGAAGCATCATTAGGATTAGGTGGTACTAAATGGCAAACGATTAAAAACATCGTATTACCAGCTTCAATACCTGGTATTTTAACAGGGACAATTCTTGCACTATCAAGAGCAATTGGAGAAACAGCTCCACTTGTTGTAATCGGTATTCCTGCCATATTGATGAAAACACCTAACAGTATATTTGAATCTTTCCAAGCTTTACCAATGCAAATATACAACTGGGCTAAGTTGCCACAAGCAGAATTTCAGTTTGTTTCATCGGCAGCAATTATCGTATTACTCGTAATTTTAATTCTTATGAACTCAATCGCAATCTATATTAGAAATAAATATCAAAGAAAATTATAATAATCAAAATGAAGAGGGGTCATGACTATGACAGACGTAAAAATTAGAGATTTATCTCAAAATATACCTTCAAATGAAATGACAGCAAATCAACAAATAGCAGTAGAAGATAAAAATATTGTTTATAAAACGAATAATTTAGATTTATGGTATGGAGATTTTCATGCGCTTAAAAATATAAATTTAGATATTGCAGAAAATGAAGTGACTGCAATTATTGGACCATCTGGTTGTGGTAAGTCTACTTATATTAAAACATTAAATAGAATGATTGAATTAATTCCAAGTGTTAAAACATCTGGAGAGATCATTTATAGAGATAAAAATATTTTCGACAAGAAATATAGTGTTGAAGAATTACGAACAAATGTCGGTATGGTGTTCCAAAAACCGAATCCATTCCCAAAATCAATCTATGACAATATTACTTATGGACCTAGAATTCATGGTATTACAGATAAAAAAGTACTAGATGAAATCGTTGAACGTTCATTAAAAGGTGCAGCAATCTGGGATGAATGTAAAGATAGACTAGATAAAAATGCATATGGCTTATCTGGTGGACAACAGCAAAGAATTTGTATTGCAAGATGTTTAGCAATTGAACCAGATGTTATATTAATGGATGAGCCAACTTCAGCACTAGATCCTATTTCAACACTAAAAGTTGAAGAACTTGTGCAAGAATTAAAAACTAAATACTCAATCATTATCGTGACACATAACATGCAACAAGCAGCTAGAATTTCTGATAAAACAGCGTTCTTCTTAAACGGTTATGTAAATGAGTTCGATCAAACAGATAAAATCTTCTCTAACCCAACAGATAAGAAGACTGAAGATTATATTTCAGGGAGATTTGGATAATATGGTTATTAGAGAAAAATATGAAGATGAATTAAATTCACTCATTAATGATTTATTTGTGTTGGGTAAAGAAGTATACTTTATGATAGAACAATCAATATCTGTATTGAGCGATGAAGATAGAAACAACGCTCGTAATTTAATTAAATACGATAAAAAAATTAACCAAATGGAATATGACATTAATGAAAAAGTAGTTATGCTAATTACAAAGCAACAACCTATAGCGACAGACCTTCGTGTTATGATCTCAGGTTTAAAAATAGCTTCTGAATTAGAGCGAATGGCAGATAATTCTACTAATATTGCTCAAATCAGAAAAAGAGTTAAAATAACAGATTACTTTATACTAACGAGATTAAAAACAATGGGTAAGTTAGCAATGTTAATGTTAAAAGATTTAGAAGTGGCAGTTAATGACAAAGATATCTTGTTGATAAAAGAAATTATTGATCGCGACAATGATATTGATGATTTATATCGTGAGATTAATAACACGACATATTTAATCGATAACGATCCATTTATTTCTGGTCAAGCACATCTTGCTGCAAGATACTTAGAAAGAATAGGAGACCACATCACGAATATCAGTGAAAGTTGCTATTATTATATAACTGGTGAACACTATGAACCTATTGAAAAATAGTACTGGAATTATATAAGCATAGATGGTATTATAATAAGGTCGTATATTAATTGAAATAAGAATAGGAGGGTTCATCATGCGCGTAAATGTAACTTTAGCATGTACTGATTGTGGTGAAAGAAACTACATCTCTAAAAAGAATAAACGTAACAACCCAGAGCGTATTGAAATGAAAAAATATTGTGCTCGTGACGGTAAACACACTCTTCATAGAGAAACAAAATAATAAAACGAATAAAAACACATTCCATTATACGCGAATGTGTTTTTTTTAATACCTTTAAAGGTTGTACGACTACCTATCACAATAATTCTTGTGTTATCATATTATATGTAACTGATAAAAATTTAATCAATATTTGGAAGTGTTAAATTCATGTCAAACAAGAAAAATTTAAGAAAAGAAATATTGTTCTTTTTGAGAAATCAAGACATTTCTCAAAAAGAACAATATGATTTAAATTTAAAAGAACAATTATTTGAACATAACAATTTTAAGCAAGCCAATTCAATTGCTATCGTTATGAGTATGGATCATGAAGTCAATACGATACCTATTATTGAACATCTTTTAAATATAGGTAAGAAAGTATTCGTACCGAGAACCAATTACGAAACGAAACAAATGGAATTTCAACGACTACTTGATTTGAATTCCATTGCAATTGATCAAAAAGGCATTAAGTATGTTAATCAAGAAACTGAAATTAGTGATGATATTGACTTAATTATTGTACCTGGTGTTGTATTTAATCAAGATGGTTATCGAATAGGCTATGGTGGAGGGTATTATGATAAATATTTATCTCATTATAATGGACATACAATAAGTTTGTTATATCCTTTTCAGATAAGAAACTTTGAAGCTGAATCACATGATATACCAGTTGATGAGATGTTGACACCAAATGATATATATGGAGAAGAATAGATGGATAAAACAAAACAAATGTGGAAGTCGATATATTATTTAGTTTATACAGAAGGTTACAAAATAATATCGATTGAAGAAGAAGCAGAAATATGGTTGACTCATGAATCTAAAAAAATTGTCAAAAGATTTATACATAAGACGCCTACACATCAAGAAGTTGATTTTGACTTAGAAAAAATCACTGACCATTTAGGTGACTTAATTGATAGTATAGGGTTTAGCTTTGAACAATTAGATGTTTTTTATATTACCGAAAAAGAGATAGATTTCACTGAGTTTAATCATACTAAACGACCTAAAATTAGGTATCATGCTTTATATGAGCTTAGTGATTTCGAGAAAGTATCTCATCACTTTGTAACGAAGCATCAAATTAAACGTAATAGAACAAATCCTGTTACGACATATAAAAACAAATTATTGAATGCGAGCTTTATTGATAGCTTTATGCTTAAGTTTTCACCTGTCACATACTTTTTAGTAGCTGCTAATGTAATTGTTTGGCTGTCTTTAGTTTTAATTTTTAATCATTTTGGCCAAATTAATTTAGTCGATTACGGTGGACTTGTGCATTTCAATGTTGCTCACGGTGAATGGTACCGTTTATTAACGTCCATGTTTATACATGCGAATTTTACACACTTAATGATGAATGTATTTTCGCTTATTATATTCGGTAAACTGATTGAAGGTGCATTAGGGTCCATTAAAATGTTCACCATTTATTTCATATCAGGTCTATTTGCAGGTATTGTATCGCTTAGTATAGATACACAATCCATTTCAATTGGTGCAAGTGGTGCCATTTTTGGATTAATTGGTGCATTTATCGTGTACTTATTTACACGTAAAAATATTAATAAACAATTTGTATTACAAACATTTATCGGTATTGTGATTATTTCGTTATTAGCATTGTTTATTAATAATGTGAACCACTTCGCTCATTTAGGTGGATTTGTTGGCGGGGCAATCTTAATGTTTATCATTTACAAATGGATGGAACATGACAAGTTCAAACTTTATTATATTATTGCCTTTATAGTGATCATCATCATTTTGATCGTTATTATATTTAACAGACAACAACATTATATATATGATGAATTAACGAAAGATGCTATGAATAACGGTGATTTTGATAGAGCGGAAACAATGGTAAAGCAAATTAAAGAAAAGAACTTCGAGTCGGATGAGACATATATTTTAAGTGGCTTAATCGTAGCGAACAATACGTCTTTGAATGAAGCGATACTAGAATGGGAAAGAGGTTTAAAAGTTTTTCCTAATTCAGCTAAATTAAATTACCAATTAGCTTTAGGTTATAGAGCAAAAGATGACTATGATAAAGCAAATAAGTTTATTAATAAGGCAATAAAGCTTGATAAAAAGAATAAACATTATGCAGCATTAAAAGATGAAATTGATGCGTTTAGGAGTTAACTTTATGAATAATTTATACGACGTACAACAATTACTTAAAAAGTTTGGTTATATTATTTATTTTAAAGATGAAGAAGATCAACTAGAAATGATGGAACAAGAAATAAAAGCTATGTATCAATCTATGCTTATTGATAAAGAAACATTTTTACAAGCAAGACTTATTATAAATCAGAGAAGGATTGAGAAAAAATGACACATATTTTATCAGCAGATATTGGTGGTACGACTTGTAAATTAGGTATTTTTGATCGTTCACTAAATATCGAAGAGAAATGGGAAATTTCAACGAATAAAACAGGGGAAGGTATATTAGAGAATATATATGATTCATTTGTTGTACATCTGAACAGAAAAGATATCGATATCAAGAACATTATCGGTATGGGAATCGGCGTACCTGGCCCAATTGATTTTGAAAATGGTATCGTCAATGGTGCTGTGAATTTAAATTGGACTGGTAACATTGAAGTTAGAAAACATATGCAACAATATTTTGATGGTCCAATTTACGTAGATAATGATGCGAATGTTGCAACTTTAGGAGAAAAATTTAAAGGCGCTGGCCAAAATGAAAGTGACGTTGTTTGTATGACGCTAGGAACTGGTGTAGGTGGCGGCATTGTTTCAAATGGAGAATTACTTCATGGGCATAATGGTTCAGGCGCTGAAATAGGTCATTTCTTAGTGGATCAAAAGAAAAGATTCCAATGTAATTGTGGTATGAAGGGCTGTCTTGAAACGGTTGCTTCAGCTACAGGTGTCATTAATTTAGTACATCATTATTATCCAAATATCAATATGAAATCAAGTATTCATGACTTAATTACAGGTAAAAATGTTACAGCTAAAGACGTATTTGATGCTGCAAAATCTGGAGATGAATTCAGTTTATTTATCATTGATAAAGTTGCTGGTTACATAGCTTATGCTGCAAGTGTTGTTAGCGTTATGACAAACCCTAAATATATTATAATTGGTGGTGGCGTTAGTAAAGCCGGCGATATTCTTATCCAATTTATTAAAAAGCATTATGAAAAAATGACATTTAAACCTGCACAAGATGGTACAAACATCGTAGTTGCACAATTAGGAAATGACGCAGGTATCATCGGTGCAGCTGGTCTAATTAAGACATATGTAATAGAAAAGGAGAATGAATAATGGCAATAGTTGACGTAGTCGTAATACCAGTAGGAACAGAAGGACCTAGTGTGAGTGAATATATTGCAGATATACAAATAATTCTTGAAAAGCATAAAGAGGCAGGTACAATTGATTATCAATTAACACCAATGAATACGCTTATTGAAGGTGATCTAAAAGATTTACTTGAAATTATTCAAGAAATTCATGAAAGTCCGTTCAATAAAGGATTAGACAGAGTTTGTACAAATATCCGAATTGACGATAGAAGAGATAAATCTAGAAAAATGAACGATAAATTAGATTCTGTTAATAAACATTTGAACAAATAAAAAAAGACGAGTGTAAACTCGTCTTTTCTTTAATGATGTAAAATTGGATAACCGTATGTAAAGATTGTAGCTAATGAGAAGAACCCAAAAGATACTACAGTTATTGCACCAAAAAGAATGCCCAAAATATTTTTGTTTTTGAATGCTGAAATTAAACCAAATATAGCTAGAATAAAAACAGCTAGCATTAATAATGAGAAAATATTAACACCGATATGGATTTTTACTCCAAATAACTCAAATAGTTCCCCTGTGTCGATAAATGGCATTCCAATACCCCCAATACAAATTTCTTTTATTATCATATTAATTGTATAATTAATATGTGGTTTTGTCGAGATACTTTTTAAAAGAGGAGGAAATAAAATGCAAGTACATAGTTTTTCATTAGGAATTGTAGAAACAAATTGTTATATTCTCGAAGGTGAAAACGAATTACTCGTGATAGATCCAGGAGATAATGGCGATTTTTTAAATAAACAAATTAAACAATATCATAAAAAGGTAAGTGCTGTATTATTAACGCACGCTCATTTTGATCATATAGGTGCAGTAGATGATGTCGCAAATGAATTTGATGTGAAAGTATATGTGCATCCTGAAGAAAAATCATGGTTAACGGATACAGAGAAAAATGGTTCTAAAAAATTTGCAATGTATCAATTACCACAAGTGGTTCAACATACTGTTCCACAAATAATGGAACCTGGAGAATATGAGATTGGTGAATTTAAATTTGAAGCGATTCATACGCCTGGTCATTCACCGGGTAGTTTATCATTTGTATTTGGCGACTTTGCTATTGTAGGTGATACTTTATTTAAAGGTGGAATTGGCAGAACGGATTTATATAAAGGTGATACAAAAACATTATTGAATTCAATTGAAGATAAGTTGTTAGAGCTAGATCCAAATACAACTATTTTCCCAGGTCACGGACCGGAGACAACAATAGCAGATGAAGAAATGTCAAATCCGTATTTAAATGGATTTAATTAATCAAAACCACCCGTTTAACGGGTGGTTTGTTCTGCGGCTATAAGCCTCTATTACTGACCAGCCCTAAAAGGGCACTGAGAAGATCAGCCAAATGTACTACTTTCCCAGCAACCCTTAAAAGGGTTGTTTTATTTTTTCTTCTTTCGAGTTTCTTCCCCAGTAAAAGGATCTATGTACTCTATCATTGTTAACTGTTCTGCTACTAT